>JAFTKE010000196.1 GCA_017456045.1 Oscillospiraceae bacterium | reverse complement strand
CCTATCCTCCGACACAGTAAAAAGCACTTTCATGGTAGCACCTGGATACCAAAAATTCAAGCACAAAACTGGCCGCCTATTATGGCCCGGACTGGCCGGGAATTAAGACCTCGCTGGCCGCCGGGGATGGCTATATGCACAGAAGATCCTCGATTGCGGATTCAGCATCGAGGACGAAGGCGACAACGATGTCCGTTTTGGCAAGACTTCGCCGGCAGGACAGGATTTTGGCTTTAGCGTCAACTTGGGCGAGGACCTTATCGACCTTGCAGCCAATATCGAGTCTACCTATTCAGATTTTGACGTTAGCGAGGAGACTTATCTCTGGCTAGATCACTCTGGTCATGGCCAAAACGGTGCGCCTTATGATATGCGGGATTGCTACAACGACATGGAAGCCTGCAAGGGGACCATTTATGAGTTGTATTGCGTTATCAATGACTACCTGAACGAAGAAGAGGACCATGAGGTAACAGAGTTGCTTGTTTCCTCTGATATGCATTGATGACCAAAAACAAGCTGCTTCGGGGGAGACCAAAACCGAAGCCCACACGACTAAGCGTAATGGAGGGCCATACATGGAAAACGATATCCTTGAGGTGATCGAATGTGCGTTAGCTAAAGCTGGCTACAAAGTTTTAGATGGCAACAAAAATTCGATCATCATTCGCGATGCAAACAGCGACACCGATTACAACATTCGCGTGTCCGAAATTCCCGGCTAAATGAAGGAGAAATTGAAATGGCAAAGAAAGAAGTAGTTGAATACTGTTCTGAATGCGAAAACGAAGTGATCCTGCAGTGGGATACCGAAGCCGATGGCTTTGAGATCGTCTGCCCGTATTGCGGCACAAAGCTGATGCTGTGCGATGAGTGCCAGCATACCATCTGCGAAGATGGGGAAGTCCACGATTGTGACTGGTGCTCTGATACCAAGGTCTGTCACCGCTGCAAATCTGAAATTGTAAAAGAGGAAAAGCGAAGGCAGGAAGATTTCGAGCGACGCCTGCTGCAGAAGAAGGCTCATGAGCAGTACAATCCTGAACTGGCTGCGACATTAGCAGGGCTTCTCAAAAACGCTTCGGGCGCATAAAAAATGAGGGTTTTTGATTAGCAAGCGGTTAGCAAAAAACGTTAAAATCCTTTTTGGGCGTTAACGGCCATTTTGGTTTAACGTATTTTATGCGATGGAGTATTCATAATGCCGATTTATTAAAATTTTTCAGAAAAATTAGAAAAAGCCGCAATTTCTTACGAAATCACGGCTTATGGCACCCCAGAGAGGACTCCAACCTCCGCCCTATCGCTTAGGAGGCGATCGCTCTATGCAGCTGAGCTACTGGGGCATGTATAGAATTTGCTCTCAGAGGCGGGCGGTCACCTGCGACTTAGGAGGCGGCCGCTCTATCCTGCTGAGCTACGGATGCGTGTTCATCTATTGTAGCCGAAAATGTGGGCCTTGTCAATAAAGGGATCGGGGGAGAGCGGGAAATTATTCGGTTCGGTGTAGATGGATAGCTCCGGTGGTCGAGATCAGAGATGAGAGCGGGATGAGTCATATGTTATGGGGGCGTCCCGCTACGGCCGGATGTTTTTGCATCGCAAGGTCCGTAGGGGCGACCATCGGTCGTCCGAAACGTCAACGTTACGGATTCGCCGAGGATTTTCAGTAGAGGCTACCTGCTACTGCCGGACGACCGATGGTCGCCCCTACGAGTGGGATAGTATGGTTCGGGTGATAGGATATTTTCTTCTGTGGTGGGAATGTTTTTCGGTTGGGGGCTTTACATTGCACTATTTTTCGGCTATAATATATCGGAATGTTTAGATAATAGGAGTAGACTGCCATGAATATCGAGTTTGACAGCTATAAACAGAAACTGAACGACTGCAAGCCTGCTCTGGAAGGGTTGGCGGCTTCTTTGAATATCGAAGGGCTGCGGCTGGAGCTGGAGCGGCTCCATGCCATGCAGGAGGCTCCCGGCTTTTGGGACGATCCGGAGAAGAGCCAGAAGATCGTGGTGAAGACCCGTCAGGCAGAGCAGAAGATCGAGCGGTATGAGAAGATGAACGCTTCCTGGGACGACCTGATGACCATTTGCGAGATGGCCGCCGAGGAAGATGACGACTCCATGCTGGAAGAACTGAAAGACGGCTTCGCTGCTTTGGCTGCGGAGATGGAGTCCTGCCGGTTGGAGACACTGCTCACCGGCAAGTATGACAAGAACAATGCTATGATGAGCTTCCAGGCCGGTGCCGGCGGAACCGAGGCCCAGGACTGGGCTCAGATGCTCTACCGGATGTATACCCGCTGGGCGGAGCGTCATGGCTTCACCTACAAGATCATGGATTACCAGGAGGGCGATGAGGCTGGCCTCAAGTCCGCTTCCATCCTGATCGAGGGCGACAATGCCTATGGCTTCCTGAAAGGGGAGAGCGGCGTCCATCGTCTGGTCCGCGTGTCTCCTTTTGACGCCAATGCTCGTCGGCAGACCTCTTTCTCCGCGATCGAAGTCATCCCCGAGATCGAGGACGATTCCGAGGACTTCGAGATCCGTCCTGAGGATTACGAGATGCAGGTGTTCCGTTCCTCCGGCGCAGGCGGTCAGCACATCAACAAGACATCTTCCGCCGTCCGTCTGATCCACAAGGCCACCGGTATCGTGGTGTCCTGTCAGACTGAGCGGAGCCAGTTCCAGAACAAGGAGACCTGTCTTCGTATGCTCCGCAGCAAGCTGGTGGAGATCCGGGAGCGTGAGCATCTGGCCACCATCGCTGACATCAAGGGCGTGCAGCAGAAGATCGAGTGGGGCAGCCAGATCCGTAACTATGTGTTCATGCCCTACACGCTGGTGAAGGATACCCGCACCGGCTGCGAGACCAGCAATGTCAACGCGGTCATGGACGGCGCTCTGGATCCCTTCATCGAGGGCTATCTGAATTGCCTTGCCACCGGGAATTGGGTGCAGAAATAATTAAATTTACACTTGAAATCCTGGAAAAGCTGTGGTATGATAGTACGGCTATATGTGTAATGTTCCTCTTTATGGGGAGTGACAGCTTGATCGCCGTATCCGGCGGAAGGAGGTAAAGAAATGCTTGATACCGTTAGAACTATCCTGATCGTCCTGGAGGTGCTGTTCAGCGTCGCGCTGATCGTGGTGGTCCTGCTGCAGTCCGGTAAGGAGTCTGGCCTGTCCGGTGCCATCTCCGGCAGCAACACTGACACTTACATGGGTAAGAGCAAGTCCAGCTCCCTGGATAAGAAGCTGGCTTCCAGCACCAAGTGGATCGCTCTGGTGTGGATCCTGCTGACCCTGGCCCTGAACGTGGTGAAGTAAATACCTGAATGATGCGAAGCAGAGGATATGTCCTCTGCTTCGTTTCCTTTTGGGGTGGACTTTTACGTCTGGCCATGGTAGAATAAGTGCATCGAACCGTCGAATGGATAGGAGGTCACTTTATGACTGATGTGAAGCTGGCAGGGTTGGAGCCTGCCGCTGTTTTTTCTTATTTCGAGCAGATCTGTAAGATCCCCCATGGGTCCCGCAATACCAAGCAGATCTCTGACTATCTTGTGGCGTTCGCCAAGGAGCATGGCATCCGCTATTTCCAGGACGAGCTGGATAATGTGGTCATGTTCCAGGAGGGCACCTGCGGCATGGAGGACCATGCGCCGGTGATCTTGCAGGGGCATATGGACATGGTGTGCGAGAAGGATGAGGACTGCGCCATCGATATGGATACCCAGGGGCTGGATATCGATCATGATGGGACCTATGTCTTCGCCAGAGGCACTACCCTGGGTGGTGATGATGGCATCGCACTGGCCTACGCCCTGGCGATCCTGGCGGATCAGACGATCCCCCATCCGCCCCTGGAGGTGATCTTCACGGTGGACGAGGAGATCGGCATGGAGGGCGCCGCAGGGGTGGATCTGTCCGGGCTGAAGGGTCGGACCTTGATCAATGTGGATTCCGAGGAAGAGGGGATCTTCACAGTGTCTTGTGCCGGTGGTGCAAGAGGTACGATCACGCTGCCTGTGAGCCGGAGGGCGGTGTACGGCCCTTGCGTGCGGCTGACGGTCGATGGGCTCCAGGGTGGACACTCCGGCGTGGAGATCCACAAAAACCGGGCCAATGCCAACAAGGTCATGGGCGAGCTGCTGAGCAGGATCCAGACGATGATGCCCCTGTGCCTGACCAAGCTGTCCGGCGGTAGTAAGGATAACGCGATCCCCAGATCCTGCACCGTGACTTTGGTCGCCATGGGCAGCCATATCGAGCGGATCAATGAGGTGACGGCTCAGCTACAGAAGGAGATCCGGGAGCAGTTCGATGAGCCGGAGGCTGTGATCTATGGAGACGATGTGGATGCCTTCGGTGGCAACGCTTTGTCCACGGGAGATTCCGCAAAGGTGATCGCGCTGCTGTGCGCGGCTCCCAATGGGGTCCAGGCTTGGAGCCAGGATATCGAAGGGTTGGTACAGACCAGCCTGAACCTGGGCATCGCCAAGCTGGACAAGGAGGAGCTGCGGCTGACCTTCGCGGTGCGCAGCTCTGTCAATCAGGAGAAAAGGGATCTGCTGGCCCGACTGGAGGAGCTGGCGAAGTTCAATGACGGCGCTTACAGCCAGATGGGGGATTATCCTGCCTGGGAGTACAAGCAGGAGTCCCGGCTGCGGGATACCATGGTGGAGGTGTATCAGCGCCTTTACGGAAAGGATCCGCAGGTGGTGGCGATCCATGCGGGTCTGGAATGTGGGCTGCTCAGCGATAAGCTGCCGGGGCTGGACTGCGTTTCCATCGGCCCGGATATGAAGGATATCCACACCAGCCGGGAGCGGCTGGATATCGCCTCCACCAAGCGGACGTGGGAGTTTTTGTTGGAAGTTTTGAAGTCTCTGTGATTTGATGGGGCTGTCTCACAACGAGACAGCCCCATTTTGAGTCGAATCAACGATCATGATGAGACGGTAGGGGCGAGCATCGCTCGTCCGGCAGGAAACGGTAGATCGTCCCATATGCTTTTGGCGAATGCGTGATCCATACGTATTTTGGACGACCAATGGTCGCCCCTACGTTGTTTCTTATATTCCTTGGAGTAGCTTTTTTATCCAGTGGATATCGTGTTTGGTCAGGACTCCTGTGAGGAATAGAAGGCTCAGGAACATGGGGAGGAAGGCGAAAGCGCGGAGCCAGGGGGAGGTCAGGTGGGAGGCGGCCCAGATGCAGATCAGGGCGGCCAGGACCATCAGGGCTGGTGTGGTGTAGGACAGCTTGCCTTTGGTGATCTTCAGCAGGCGGCGAAGGCTCAGGATGAAGTTGATCACATGGGTGACCAGGAAGCTGAGAAAATAGCCCAGGATGCCGTATCTCGGCAGCAGAAGATACAGGAAGATCACATCCAGGGTGGAGGTCAGGATGTTGTAGCGGACGCTGGCTTTTTGCTGGCCAAGGCCCTTGATCATGGAATCAGTGATGATGTCGCAATAGAGCATGACTGCCAGGATCGAGAACCAGCGAAGGTATGTACCTGCTTCTGTGCTTCCATAGAGCGACTGACATAGTTCCGGCGCGATCAGGAACAGGATGGAGGAACAGATGGTACCGTAGAGACAGGCCAGTCGGAGGCTGCGGTGCATGAGGTAGTCGATCCGTTTCCGGCTCCCGGCGGCATTGCATCGGGCAAGCTCTGGGATCAGCAGCTCCGTTAGGCCGAACAGGAGCGCGGCTGGGAACATGAGTACCGGGAAGACCATGCCGCACACCGTCCCGAAGAGCGCCAGAGGGTCTGATGCACCATGGAACAGGGAGAGTCGTTTGGGGACCATCAGGTTTTCGATGGTGTTGATCCCAGTTTTCAGATCGTCCGCCAGAGCCAGTGGGACGGCGGTGTCCATCAGTCGTTTTCGGATGGAGATCGGGATCCCACGGGGAGAGCGTTCCCGCAGTCGCAGGATGACCAGGCAGGATAGGGTCAGCACCGAACCGGCGCAGCTTCCTAAAATAACGCTTTGGCAGGCTTTGGAGCGGTCGTTCCCGGCCCACAGGCCCAGCGCGATAACGGTGATACAGATGGAGCAAAACTGCTCTGCCACCTCCACTGCTGCAAGGGTGCTGATCCGGTTCGCGGCGATGAAGTAGCCGGTCATGACGCCGCACAGGCAGCTGACGGGGAGGAAGGAGGCAAGGAGCCGCAGGGAGTCGGTGGCTTCGGCAGCACCGATCCAACCCGATGCCAGGGTGGGGGCGAGATGGTACAGGCATAGAGCGACGGCACCGCTGCACAGGATGCTGTAGAGGATGGATCCTGACAGGACCCAGATAACGTTCCCCGGGCGGCGTTTGCCTAGCTCCTCGGCGGTCAGGTACATGGTGGCGGTGCGGATGCCGGCGATCCCGGCGGTCATGGACATGGCCCCTACGGACAGTGTCAGCTGCAGCAGACCGATCCCGGCGGCTCCGATCCTGCCGGATAGGTACACCTGGAAGATGGTGGACACCAGCCGCAGAAGCAGGTTCACGCCGGTGAGCAGTAAGGCGTTATAGAAGATCGGCAATGGTCGGCGCAAAAAGATCCCCCCTTGTCCACCAGTCTATGCGGACAAGGGGGGATAGTTTACTTGTGGCCCAGCTTCTTCTTCGTGCCGTCGGGCTGGACGATATAGGTGTTCTCCAGATGTCCCACCAAGCTGGCTTTGACGGAGTCGATATAGATCCGGCGCAGCTTGTCTCGTTCGGTCTGCTCTTCGGGGGTAAGGCCCTCTTCCTTCGCCTTTTTGGCCAGGACGTTGATGCGGGCGATGACTTCATCCATGTTCATGACAGATACCTCACAGATAACGGTGGATGACCACCGAGATGCGGCCTTTTTTCGTCTGGCCGTTGACTTGTTCTAATTTGATCTTGCCCTGACCACGCAGAGAGATCTTGGCGCCTTCGGGGACGGGCTTGTCGGGCTTGTCGCAGGGGAGACCGTCGATCGATGCTTTTCCCGCGGAGATATGTTGTGCCGCCAGGCTGCGGCCGATGCGGAAGCCGGAGGAGATGACGCTGTCCAGGCGTAGGGATGCCAGGGTGTCCCGGATCTCTTTGATCTCGGGTTCCGGGAGGGCGACTTCATGGAGGGGGATGGGGGTCAAATGAAGTTTCGTGCGTCCGGCGCTGGCAAAGTTTTGTAATAGATAGGGCGAGATCTGGGCGGTGACGAACAGGTCGCAGCTGCCTTTGCTGACGTAAATGTCGCCGATCGCCTCCCTTGCCACGCCGCTGCCCATGAGGGCTCCAAGGAAATCCCGGTGGGTGGGGCTGTCGCCATCGTAGAAGGTGGCACGCAGGCAGACCAGGGGACTGTCCTCCTGGTAAAGAGCGCTTTCGTCCAGATAGTCGGGGAGATAGCAGAGCATGACCCGCTCCGCACCTTCACAGCCGCCGAAGGGATAGAGCCCCGGGACGTCGCCGAAAAGATAGCGGCACATCTCCAGCTCCCTGGGGGAGAGGAAGGGGGTATTGGCTGGGATGTTTCGGCGGATGCCGCCGTCGATCTTGTCCCAGATCTTCGCCAACAGCATCCGGTCTTCCGGTGTGTGGGCGATCTTTTCGATATTTCTTCGATCCATGATATCACCATCATGTATTATAGCATAGCTATTGGGGAATGCAAGGAAGTTTTTCTTGTAGGATGGGGGAATGTGGTGTATAATGATAGGAAATGTATCGACTTAAGAAAGTAGGTGGTCGAATGGTGGTCGGTATCATCGGCGGCGGCGCTTCCGGCATGGCGGCGGCTTTGGCTGCGGCGGAGCATGAAGGCGTGGAAGTGGTGCTGATGGAGCGGCAGGCCCGGGTGGGGCGTAAGCTCCAGGCCACGGGGAACGGGCGGTGTAATCTGACCAATCTCCATGCCATGGAGGGGGGATACCACGGATCTGATCCTTCCTTCGTATCTGATGCGCTGACGGCCTTCGATGTGACGGATACGCTGGAATGGTTTCGCAGGCTGGGACTGCTGACGGTGGCGGAGGCGTCTGGGCGGGTGTATCCTTACTCTGACCAGGCGGGTTCCGTGGTTGATGTGCTGCGGTTCGCCCTGGATCGCTCCGGTATCCGGGTGGAGACTGGGTTCGAGGCCACCAAGATCCGGTGGAAAGAGGGCTCGTTTTTGGTGGAGTCCCGGGAACAGGCCGTGTGCTGCGATAAGCTGATCGTGGCATGCGGCGGGCTTGCGGGGACGAAGCTGGGTGGGTCCATGTCCGGCTATCAGCTGCTTCGAAGCCTGGGCCATCATATGACCAAGCTGCGTCCAACTCTGGTACAGCTCAAATGCGGTTGGAGCGGCGTGGTGTCGTTGAAAGGCGTTCGGGCCAACTGTCATGTGACTGTTCTGCGGGATGGTGTCCCTTTCGCCGAAAGCCAAGGTGAGCTGCAATTCACGGAATACGGTCTTTCCGGGCCGGTGATATTCGAGGTGAGCCGGGACGTATGTCAGGGGAAGGGAGAATGGGTCTGTCAGATGGACTTCCTGCCCCTGATCTCGGTCCAGGAGCTGCGGTGTGAGCTGGATCGCCGCCGGGAAAACGGACGAGCGGTGGAGGATCTTCTTGTGGGGATCGTCCATAATCGGCTGGGACGTGTTCTGACCAAGAGCATCGGCCTTTCTCAGGATCGTGCCGCGACCTCTTTGACAGATCGGCAGCTGGATGAGGTGTGCTTGGCGCTGAAAGCGTTCCAGGTGACCTTGACGGAGCCGCTGGGGATGGACAGCGCCCAGGTGACGGCGGGGGGGATCCTTACGGAGGAGTTCGACCCCCACACCATGGAGAGTAAGCTGGTGCCTGGGCTTTATGCCTGTGGCGAGGTGCTGGACATCGATGGGGATTGCGGCGGATATAATCTGCAATGGGCGTGGAGTTCCGGACGGACAGCCGGACGGAGCGCCGGAGAGGAGAAGCGATGATCAGGATCAGAGATATACAGCTGCCGCCGGAGCATAACGCCCATCAGCTGACCTTCGAGGCGGCGAAGCTGCTGAAGGTCTCCAATTCTAAGATCCGCAAGCTCCGGCTCGTTCGCCGGTCGATCGATGCCCGGAAGAAGCCGGATGTGAAGCTGGTGTATACCATCGACGTGGCGGTGGATGGGAATGAAAGTAAGATCTTGAAGCAAAGCGGCTGCAAAAGGGCTTCCATCGCTCCTCAGACTTACTATAAGGTGCCGAAGGGGAAGCCCTCGGCGGAGCGTCCTGTGGTGGTGGGCTTCGGGCCTGCTGGGATCTTCGCCGCGCTGGTGCTGGCCATGGCTGGGCTGCGGCCGATCGTGCTGGAGCGGGGCGAGGATGCGGTCCGGCGGCATGAGAAGGTGGAGCGTTTCTTTGCCACAGGCCAGCTGGACGAAAGGAGCAATGTCCAGTTCGGCGAGGGCGGTGCAGGGACTTTCTCCGATGGGAAGCTGAATACCGGGGTCAACAATCCCCGGATCGGCTGGGTCCTGGAACAGTTCGTAAGATCCGGGGCACCGGAGCAGATATTGTTCGATGCGAAGCCCCATGTGGGGACGGATATCTTGCTGGAGGTGGTCCAGGACCTGCGCAGGCGGATCCAAGACCTGGGCGGCGAGGTCCGCTTCGATGCCCAGGTGGTGGGCATCCAGCAGCGGGATGGATGTGTGACGGCTGTGGAGCTGGAAAATGGGGAGAAGATCTCTTGCAGCGCCTGTATCCTGGCGATCGGACACTCTGCAAGAGATACCTTCCAGATGCTGCTGGAGCAGGGGGTCACTATGGAGCCGAAGCCCTTCTCTATGGGGGTTCGGATCGAGCATAAGCAGTCCATGGTGGATGAGGCGCAGTATGGCGCAGTCCATCCGGCCCTTCCACCTGCGGATTATAAGCTGGTACGGCACCTGGAGGACGGGACGGTATATACGTTTTGTATGTGTCCCGGCGGCTATGTGGTGGCGGCGGCCTCGGAGCATGGGGGCGTGGTGACCAATGGCATGAGCCAGTCGGGCCGGGACGGGGAGAACGCCAACGCGGCGTTGCTGGTGACGGTGGATCCGGCCAGTTTTCCCTATGATGGCCCTCTGGGCGGAGTACAGTGGCAGCGGGATATCGAGCAGGCGGCCTATCGTGTGGGCGGATACCGGGCACCGGCGCAGCTGGTGGGGGATCTGCTTGCGGGACGGCCTAGCACGGGATGCCGCACCGTCACGCCGACATACCGTCCGGGAGTGACCTGGTGCGATCTTTCTCAGGTACTGCCGGAGCGGATCCTGGGGGCGCTGAAACAGGCGATCCCGGAGCTGGACCGGAGCTTGAAGGGCTTTGCCGATCCTGACGCGGTGCTGACGGCTCCGGAGACACGCAGCTCTTCGCCGGTGCGGATCGTGCGGGATGAGACGAGACAGAGTTCCTTGCGGGGGCTGTATCCTGCGGGGGAAGGGGCCGGTTATGCCGGCGGTATCATGTCCGCAGCCATCGACGGGATCATGTCCGCCGAGGCTGTGATCGAAATGTTGGGGGGATGAGGATGTACGACTGGGCATATCTTCAAAAGATGAGACTGAAGCATCTGCGCCATGTGTACAGCGGCCAGGGCTGGGCGCTGCTGATATATCTGGGGATCATGAACCTGGCGGTGATGCTGGTGATGATACCGGAAGCGGTCAGCCTGGCACTTTCCGGGATGGATGAAGCGCAGATGACCCAGCAGCTGACATCGGGCAGCGGTTGGGGGTATTTCCTGGCCATCGGCATCGGGCTGCTTTGGCTGCTGCTTTGGAAGAGACCGTCATATTTGCGGGATGTGGTCTGGAAGCAGGGCAAGCCTATGAAGGTGGGCGGGTTCTTCTCCTATTTGTCCGTGTTCATGAGCGCACAGCTGGTGATGCTGATCGTGTCGATCCTGATGACGACGCTGATGGAGCAGGCGGGCGTGGGCTATGAGAGCAGTTCCTCCATCTCCATGGATGACTGGAGCATGTTTTTTTATGTGGGACTTGGGGCACCGATCTCGGAGGAGATCTTGTTCCGGGGGCTGGTGCTGCGGTCCATGGAGCCCTATGGGAAGAAGTTCGCGATCGTGGCATCGGCGATGCTTTTTGGCTTGTTCCATGGAAATTTGACCCAGGCACCCTTCGCCTTTTTGGTGGGGATCGTGCTGGCTTATGTGACGATCGAGCATGACATCGGCTGGGCCATGGTGCTTCATATGTTCAACAATCTGATCGTGTCTGATACTCTGTCCCGGATCGGCAGGATGCTGATCGGGGAGGCGGGAGACCTTCTGGTCTGGCTGGTGATCCTGGGCTTCAGCATCGCTGCGGTCGTGGTCCTGGTACGGAATTGGAAGAAGATCCGGGCCTATGTGCGGCAGGAGCGGGATGACCCGCTGTGCGCCAAGGCGTTCTTCACCGCGCCTGGTGTGATCGTGTTGCTGGTGGTGCTGATCGGAAGTATCGTGCTGGCAGAGTCCATGGCGTTGCAGTTTTGAATCAGACGGGGGACGGTCTCATAATAAACGATCCTCCAGGAGATCATGTGTAGCATGATCACGGGCCGAAGGCACAAAAATGAGGTGTTTTCGTCTATTGTCCGAACGTAAACGATCATCGGCGGGCGGGTCAGTGACCCGCCCCTACTATGTTGTAACATCTAAATCTTTATGCATCCATATGTAGGGCATGGGCATGCCACGCCGGTGCCCTTGCCTTGCAAGGGCACATAAAACATCCCAACAAGGTGTATTTTGCGCTGATCGCGATCGATCGCGGCGGAAAGGGCGTGCCCTTTCCCTACGACAGGAAGGTAGAGTTTTGGCGTTAACGATACAGGAAATGCCGGAGTATTCGGACTCCCCCCGACCCACTGCGCTTCGCTTGTGGGGCGGGGGGAGTCCGTATCTTTCTGCATCTCCCTGTTT
>JAFTKE010000013.1 GCA_017456045.1 Oscillospiraceae bacterium | reverse complement strand
GCATCATTGACATCATCAACTACGTTCCCGCACCCAAAACGCTGGAGCTGGAGCCCGAGAAGATCAACCGTCTGCTGGGAACGGAGATCTCCGAAGCGGATATGGTCCGTTACCTGAAGCGCCTGGAGATCGAAGTCGAGGGCCGCACCATCCATGTCCCCTCCTTCCGTCCCGACCTGAACCTGATGGCGGACATCGCCGAGGAAGTGGGCCGTCTCTACGGCTACAATGAGATCCCCACCACCGCCTTCAAGAACTCCACTCCGGGTGGCTACAGTCCCTTCATGGTCCTGGAGAGCAAAGCTGGCCAGCTGTGCCGCAGCCTGGGCTACAGCGAGATCATCACCTATTCCTTCGTCTCCCCCACCATCTTCGACCAGATCCGGCTGCCTGCCGACTCTCCCCTGCGCAACGCCATGCGCATCCAGAACCCCTTGGGCGAAGATACCTCCATCATGCGTACCATCGCGGTCCCTTCCATGCTGGATATCCTGTCCCGGAACTTCGCCTATCACAATAAGAACGTGAAGCTCTACGAGCTGGCCAAGATCTACCAGAGCGTCGAGGGCCAGACCCTCCCCGAGGAGCCCAAAATGCTCCTTCTGGGCACCTATGGTGAGAACGCTACCTTCTTCACCCTGAAGGGCCAGCTGGAAGCCATCTTTAATGGCCTGCGGATCCGCAAGGCCACCTACACCGCCATCAGCGACGACCCCACCTATCACCCCGGCCGCTGCGCCAGAGTCACCATCGACGGTGTGGACGTGGGCGTGATCGGTCAGATCCATCCCCTGGTGGCCAAGAACTACGGCATGGACGTGGACGTATACTGCGCTGAGATCAGCTTCACCAAGCTCTTCGACCTCCAGCTGCCCGATGTGACCTACACCCCCCTGCCCAAGTTCCCCACGGTCCAGCGTGACCTGTCCGTGATCTGTGACGAGGCTATCACCGTGGCCCAGGCCGAGGAGGTGATCACCGCCTCCGCTGGTAAGCTGTTGCGCAGCGTGAAGCTGTTCGACATCTACCGTGGCACCGGCGTGCCTGAGGGCAAGAAGAGCATGGCCTTCTCCCTGTCCTTGCGCGCCGACGACCGGACCCTCACCGACGCCGACTCGGAAGCTGTGATCAGCAAGGTCCTGACCGCCCTGGCCGATAAACTGGGTGCGACCCTGCGGTAAGGATCGGAATTTTTTCCAAACAGGGCTTTACACGGTAATAATTTTAGGGTATAATGTGTATATTCTTCATTTGGAGGTCGATCAGACATGACGGACGGCACCATCAAGTTCACCATCCCTGGTGATGACAAGCAGAATATGCGCGGCACCCTTCGCTGTGTGTTCGACGCTCTGAACGAGAAGGGCTACAACCCCATCAACCAGATCGTCGGCTACCTGCTGACAGAAGATCCCACATACATCACCAACTACAACAATGCCCGGTATCTCATCGGCAAGTTGGACAGGGACGAGCTTCTGCAAGAGCTGGTACGCTGTTACCTGTTCGGGCAAAAGTAACACCGCCAAGAGGCTTTTGCCACGGCAAAAGCCTCTTTCAATTTCATACTCCCCCTCCGTCTTACTGCTTTTCCGGTAATTATTACCCCATCCACCAGATATGCCCTATTTCGGTTGACAAAACGGTTACGATCTGTTACCATCTGGGCACATTCTTTGAAAAGGAGGTATTATCATGGCTGAAGAAAAGGCAGTATTGATGTACAAGGGCCACCCCCTGATGCGCAAGGACAATATGATCTATTACGGCTCCATGGCAGATTCCCACATCGTCATGCTCCAGATCCTGGAGACCAAGAAGATGGGCGACGCTGATATCGCCACTCGGGTCTCTGTCCAGCTCCAGCTCACCGATCCCAGCGCCCGTAGCCGGGACCGCATCGTGAAAAAGAGCGAGAAAGCCGGTCTCTACACCGCATTGGATGTGGGCTGTGTTTGGCTCACCCGCGCATTGGCAGGCAAGTAAGACGAATTTTCCACTGTAAGACGGAGGGCAACGTATGAAACGACTTACACGCACGATCTGTACCGTGCTGGCGACGATCACGTTCGTCAGTACTCTCACCTTCGGTGTCTCCGCCAAAAGCGGAGCCATCACCACCCACATCGGCCAGGTGGATGCCAGCGCTCTGCGCCTGCGTTCCAAGCCATCCACATCAAGCACCACCCTGAGCATCGCCTCCCGTGGTGACTATGTGGTCATCACCGGCAAGACCGGGTCCTGGTACTATGTGGAGTTCGACCTGACCGAAGGGTATATGCACGAAAGCTATCTGGACACCTACACCGCGAAAAATGTAGAGCTGGGCTACGGCAGCGTCACCGGCAACAAGGTCAACGTCCGTTCCGGCCCCAGCACCTCCTATAGCCCGGTCACCAGAGTCGATGCCGGCGACAAAGCCTACATCATCGGCTTCAACGACCAATGGTACAAGGTGATCGTCAATGAGAAGATCGGCTATATCCGCAGTGACTATCTGGACCTGACTGAGATCCCCTACGAGAACGCCGCCTCCACCAAGGAACCTCTGTTCTTCGTGGATGGGAAGTCCACCGGTGTCACCCCCAGCGCAGCCGCGCTGAAGGGCGGCTCCACCACCTCTGCCACTCGGCAGCACATCGTCAGCAACGCCAAAAAGCTGCTGGGGACTCCCTATGTCTGGGGCGGAACCACCCCCAAGGGCTTTGACTGCTCCGGGTTCGTGCAATACGTTCTGGACCAAAGCGGTATCACCATCCCCCGCACTACCGCAGAGCAGGTCAAGGTGGGCAAGCTCATCACCAAGAGCGACCTGCTGCCCGGCGATCTGGTATTCCTGAAGGATACATACCGCACCGGTGTGTCCCATGTGGGCATCTACATCGGCGACGGTAAGATGATCCACGCTTCCAGCTCCAAAGGCGTCACCACCAGCGACCTCTCCTCCAGCTATTATCAAAAACACTATCACAGCGCTCGCCGCGTCCTGTGATATCCATCTTTTTGCCGATGCCGTAAGGTATCGGCTCTTTTTTTGAAAAAATCGTTGATATCGGTCAGATAATGGTCTATAATGGTAGGAGGAGAAGGATACTCATTTTGATCACTATATAGAAAGGACTTAAGATCATGGGACGATACGAAAAAGACCGGGACCAGCGCGCGCCCCGACAAGCTAAGCGCCGCCGTCACAAGTGGCATTATTATATCCCCACTGCGATCATGCTGGTGGTGGCGTTGGTGTGCGTCGGCACCATCGGCTGGACCGTGATGTACTTCATGGATTACCGGGAGACGCAACTGGAGGATACGACCCTCCAGACCACCACCCATGCCCCCTCCGATCCCCAGGGCGACGACACCACTCCCACGGAGCCTCAAGATGAGGACACTGCCGTGACCCAGTTGATCGCTCAGTCTGACCTGCTGGCCGCAGGCTACGATTACGATGCCGCCATCCAGCTTCTCAAAAGCTCTGACTATTTCACCACCAACACCGAGCTGACCCAAAAGGTGGAGGAATACACCAATTTGAAAGCGAAGACCCGTGCCTATTCCGCCCCCGAGACCATCACCCATATTTTCTTCCACTCTCTGATCGTAGATACCGACCGCGCTTTCGATGGCGACAGTGAGGAAGGCGGCTACAATATGTATATGACCACGGTGGAGGAATTCAAAGCGATCCTCCAGCAGATGTACGACCGTGGTTTCGTCCTGATCTCCCCCTATGATATGGCCTATGAGGTCAGCGATGAGAACGGCACCCGCTTCGTCTACGGCGACATCATGCTCCCTCCCGGCAAGACCCCCTTCCTGATGAGCCAGGACGACTTGAACTACTATAGCTACATGGTGGGCAGCGGCAATGGCAAAAACGAGACCCCTGTATTCAACGACGAGCAGAACGATGGCTTCGCCACCCGTATCGTTATCGATGACGATGGCTATCCGGTCTGTGAATACTTCGACGCTGATGGCGTTCGCCACGTAGGTGATTATGATCTGGTCCCGGTGCTGGAGACCTTCATCCAGGAGCATCCCGACTTCTCCTACCGTGGCGCTCGAGCGATCCTGGGCATGACCGGCTACGAAGGCGTCTTCGGTTACCGCACCAAGCCCTCCTATCAGCCTGAGCTGGATGCGCTCCACGCCGCCGATCCGGAAAAGTACCCCTCCTATGAGCAGGAAGTAGCCGACGCCAAAGCCGTCGCCCAGTGCCTGCGCGATCACGGCTGGATCCTTGCCAGCCACTCCTACGGCCACCCCGCCTACGGTAACATCTCCGCCGACCGTGTGGAAGCGGACTCCGACAAATGGGAGGCCACCGTGGAATCCATCATCGGTGAGACCGACATCATCCTCTACCCCCACGGCTCCGATATCCACACCTGGCGCAACTACACCTTCGAGAACGAGAAGTTCGCAGCCCTGTACGAAGATGGCTATCGCTACTTCTTCAATGTGGACGGCAACACCTACTGGAACCAGCTGGGATCCAACTATTTCCGTGGCGGCCGCCGGAACCTGGACGGCTATCGGATGTACCACGATCCCGATAAGCTTTCGGATCTGTTCGATGTAGCATCCGTCTTCAGCAAAGACCGTCCCCTCCCCGTCCCCGACAATGGAAGCGGAATGTGACTCCCAAACGCCCCCGGCTGATGCCGGGGGCATTTTTTTGAGGTCATTGGGCATGATATAGGAAAAGGAGGGGATCCAATGGCTACCAACAAACGGGGCAGACAAAGCTTCGTCCTGCCAAACAAACCGGTGATCACCCACTGGGCAAGCATCGCCGGAAAAAAGGAAAGCGAGGGGCCCCTGGCAGAGCATTTCGATATGACGAGCCAGGACACCTATTTCGGACAAAAGACCTGGGAACAGGGTGAAAAGCGGCTCCAGCAGCTGGCGTTGGAAACACTGATGAAGAAGGCGAAGCTCCATCGTTACGAGGTGGATGTGGTGTTCTCCGGGGATCTTTTGAACCAATGCATCGGCTCGTCCTTCTCTCTTCGCAACACTGGGATCCCCCATCTTGGTCTGTATGGCGCCTGCTCCACCATGGCGGAGAGCCTGCTTCTGGCCTCCATGACCGTAGATGGCAGCTATGCCGGGCGAGCTGTGGCCATGACCTCCTCCCATTTCGCCTCCTCAGAACGGCAGTACCGTTTCCCTCTGGGTTATGGCGGACAGCGTACCCCAACCTCCCAATGGACAGTCACCGGCTCCGGTGCGGCTTTGGTCTGTTCCCAGGGGAAAGGTCCCCAGATCGAAAGCTGTACCATCGGCGCGGTGCAGGATCTGGGTATCAAGGATGCCAACGATATGGGTGCCGCCATGGCTCCTGCCGCGCTGGACACGATCCGTGCCCATATGGAAGACCTGAACATGGCGCCGGAGGATTTCGATCTGATCGTCACCGGCGACCTGGGGCAGCACGGGAAGGAAGTCCTTCTGGAGCTTTCCCGTCGGGAGGGGCTGAACCTTGGTGGGAAACTGACCGACTGTGGCAACCTGGTCTTCGATAATACCACCCAGGACGTCCACGCCGGCGGCTCTGGATGCGGCTGCAGCGCCATCACATTATGCAGCCTGCTGCTTGGAAAGCTGGAAAAAGGGACACTTCAAAGGATCCTTTTCTGCGGGACCGGCGCACTGCTCTCACCCACCTCCACACAGCAGGGGCTACCGATCCCCGGTGTATGCCACGCTGTCTCGATCATTTCCGGGAGGTGATAGGATTGAGTTATTTGAAAGCGTTCCTGGTAGGTGGCGGCCTGTGTCTGATCGGCCAGCTGCTGATCGACAAGACGAGATTGACCCCAGCAAGGATCCTGGTAGGCTATGTGGTGGCCGGTGTCATCCTCAGTGCATTGGGGATCTATCAGCATATCGTAGACTATGCCGGTGCGGGAGCGACCGTCCCCTTGACAGGCTTCGGCCACAGCATCGCAAAAGGTATCCGGGAGGCGATCGAGACTGACGGGTTCCTGGGGATATTCACAGGCGGTCTCAAGGCCACTGCCGGAGGGATCACCGCCGCGATCATCAGTGGTCTGATCGTCAGCCTGATTTTCAAACCCAGGGATAGATCGTGATCTATGGGGCACACTAGTATGGCGGCGAAGCCGTAGAAAAATAGATGATCACGGAGGAATACACGATGGATAAGCAGAACAAGACTCAGAACCAGAATCAGAACCTGAACAAGAACACCAATCAGAACAGCAACCAGAACAGCAACCAGAACCAGAACTCCAATCAGAACTCCAACCAGAACAAGAACTGCCGCTGAACGAAGATGCGGGGCTGTTGCAAAACTCGGTTTTGCAACAGCCCCGCTGTCTTATATCACATGATCTCAACGAACCGCTCCAGACGGAAGAAATACAGCAGGCTCTTCTTGACTGGCCTTTCATAGATACGGCTCAGCGCCTCAGCGTAGGCCTCCACCTGGGGACGATATCGCTCTGCCACTGCATGGATCGTGGACTCGGTCACGTGGTCAGTCTTGAAATCCACCACGGTGATCCCATCCTCATCCATCAGCGCGCAATCCACGACGCCCTGCAACAGGATCTTCTCTCCAACCAGCGCCGGGTCGAAGGCGGTCCCCTCTTCCAGCACCGAGAATTTGAACTCCCGAAGGACATCCTCACCCTTTCGAAGCCTGCGGCCAACGTCTGTCTCAAAGAACCGGGCGATCTTCCCACAGTCTACCAGTGTCCCCTGCTCCTGCGTCAGGAACCGTTCCGCCACAAGCCGTTCCACCTCTGCCCGGACCGAGACCTCATCGATGCAGCTTTCGTATCGGATGTACTGCATGGCCCCATGGAGGGCATTACCGTATTCCTTTCCGGAGATGGTCCTCCCGGCAAAGCTGGGCTTACGCCAGACCCGTCCGGACCGCTTCGGCTCCGGCGCGTTCTCTGCCGCCTCTTGATCCTTCACGCGGCCCTTCCGCTGAGTGGCAGTCTGTTTGGATGGTGCCGTAGTAGCTGCCAGCCAATCATACCGGAAACCTAACCCCTCGGCCAACTCTCGCACGTTAGTGACCGGCGCTTCCGTCTGCTCGATCGGATCGGCCTTGGTCGCCACCACCGTGGGTGCCTCCACCACTTGGATCTTCCATGGATAGTCGTCACCAAAACGCTCCTGGGGGTGTCCTCCCAGTGCGAAGAAAGCCTCCGCTTCCATCCTGCGAAGGGCACTCATGATCACCCAATCACCGGGGCACCCTGCCTCCCGGCTCAAAAGGGCCTGCTGGCCCATGTCCAGCCTCGCCACCTTTTCCAGAAGATCCCCCTCCAGATCCTTGGAGGTGTAGGTCATGATCAACCGATCCTTGGCCCGGGTCATGGCTACATATAAAACACGCAGTTCTTCGGAAACACTGTCAGCGGCCATCATAGCACCGATCGCCCGCTTAGCGACGGTAGGATACCGCACCCGTCGCTCAGGATCCGCACCGGAGATCCCGATACCCAGATCCTTATGGCACAGCACCGGGCTTCGCTGGTTCTCCATGTTGAAGCTCCGGGCCAGATTGCTCAAGATCACCACCGGGAACTCCAGGCCTTTAGACTTGTGGATGCTCATGATGGTGACACATCCTGCACCGGCGGCCTCCCCTGGTCCGGAAAGCCCCTTCTCCTCCATAGCATCCAGATGATCCAGGAACCGTCCCAGATCCTTCTGACCGCCGGCCTCGATATCCACACAGATCTGGAAAAAGGACTGGAGGGTCTTCACTCTGGCCTCACCGTCATCCATAGCTCCATAAAGGCTGTCGATCCGGGTCACATCATAGATCTTCTCCATCAGCTGCGTAAGGCTGGACATCCTGACCTCCCGCCGAAGGATCGTCAAAAGCTCCAGGAAACGCCGGGCCTTGGGCAGCTCCGAAGCACGAAGGACATCATACATGCTGCAATGCCGGTCCGTGCTTCGCAGCAGCGCCAGATCGTCTGCCGTGAAGCCGAACAACGGGCTGGCCAACGTCGCCACCAGGGGGATATCCAACTGTGGGTTATATATCGTCCGGAGCAGCGATCGCAGGACACTGATCTGCTCTGTCCGGAGCAAGTCACCGCCTCCACCGGTAGTACAACGGATGCCCGCTTTTTCCAAAGCGCTGCGGAACTGTTCTCCCACTGACCCAGGGGAGCGGAGCAAGATCACGATATCCTCCGGCCTTATCGGACGCAGCCCCTTCTTGTCCCTGACCATATGGGTCCCATCCAGCAGCTGGCAGATCCGCTGGGCCACGAAGTCTGCCTCTTCTTTATAGGTGCTTTCCACGACATGGATGCCATACAGCTCCACCTCAGGCTCCCCCAAAGGCTCATGAGGGATGCCCTCGTGGAGCGCTTCATCCTCACCATAGACCAATCCACCGACCTCTGGGGACATACACGTGCGGAACACGGAATTCACCGCTGCCAAAACAGCCCCACAGGACCGGAAATTCTGGCTGAGCATCACCTTCCGCCCCTGCCCGGGCTTCGCATCTTCCGCAGGGACGTAGGCACCGTATTTCTCCAGGAAGATCCCCGGATCTGCCAACCGGAACTGATAGATCGATTGCTTCACATCGCCCACCAGGAACAGATCCTTCTTTTGATGGGTCAGCGCGGAATAGATGGCATCCTGTACCTCATTGGAGTCCTGATACTCGTCCACCATCACCTCCCGGAACCGGGCAGCCACCTCCCGTGCCACCGCTGTGGGCGCCTTACGGCCACGGCCCAGCAGCAGATCCAAGGTCCGATGCTCCAGATCCGAAAAGTCCAATATCCTCCTTCTGGTCTTGACTCCATCGTAAGCCTTATCGAACGCTTCTACCAAAGCGATAAGTCCCCGCACAGACGCGGCACTGCGGGAAAGCTCCTCCAGCACCCGCTCTGAAGGATCGGCGAAGCTGCGCAAGATCTTAGCGACACCAGTCTTGCAGGCGTCACGTACCGCCTTGATCCCTTCCTTCAGCTGCTCATCCGTGAATTTTTTGGTGAACCGAAGGGTCCCATAGTCGATCTGCTTCCAGCGCACCACATCGTCCCAAGTATCGCTGTCACGCAGCCGCCGCAGCTGGACCACAGTGTCACGCAGCAATACCACAGGCTTCTCCGCTCCATCCATCCCATCGATCCTGTCCGCGCACCGTTGGATCGAGTCGATCTGAAGATCCAAATAGGAGCGCATCTGCTCCATCAAGTATGCGCCCCAGCTGGTCTGAGATACATCGGTGATCCCCTTCGTATCCACAGCCCCCAGGCAGCGATCCAGCCACCCTTTTGGATCCAGATGACACCGCGCACTGTCGTAGACCTTCATGATCAGCTCCGGCACCAGCCGATCATTGCGTCCCACGCCCTGAGAATCCACGAAAGCGCAGAAATCCGGATCCTCTGCTGCAGACTCATAGGCCCGCTCCAGGACCTCCTTCACGACCTCCATCCGGATCTGAGCGCATTCGTTCTCATCGGCTACCCGGATGTCAGCCGAAAGCTCCAATCGGTAAGCGAATTGCCGCAGCAGCTCCCCGCAGAAAGAATGGACCGTGGAGATCTGGGTCATGTAAAGCCTCTGGAGCTGCTGCTGCAAATGCCTGTCATCAGGACGCTCCGCGATCTTTTCCGACAGCTTCGCCGCGATCTTCCCCCGCAGCTCCGATGCCGCCGCTTTGGTATATGTGATGATCAAAAACTCATCGATGTTGGCCGGATCCTGAGGATCTGTCAGATACCCCATCAGCCGGTCCACCAGGACCTTCGTCTTTCCAGACCCCGCTGCTGCACTGACCAACAGCGTCCCGCCACGGTCATAGGCAGCCTTTTCCTGCTGTTTCGTCATCTGCTCAGCCATGGCGGTCCACCTCCTTATCGATCCATCCCCAAAACTCCTGGGCGGTCATAGCTTTATAGTTCCTTCTCCCCTCCACTGACTCCTTGTGGCATACATCTCCATAGGGGCAAAAGGCACAGGCATCATGGCTGGATCCCCGGGTATAGGGATCGGGATCCACCTCGCCATCTGCGATCTTATCCACCATGGCGCTCAGCACGTGGAACACATACTTTCGAAGCTTCTGCATCTGTTCCCTATCCGCCACATCGCCGGACAGACTGCCATCCTTCTTCCTGTTGCAGCAAAGCCGGGACATATCCCCACCAGGACCCATCGCCTCCAGGGACAGATCGTCCTCCAGCAGGAGTCCTCTGCGGATCCATTCCTTCCGCCGCTGCTTCTGCTCGTCTTCCGTAGAACCATCCAGGGTCACATAGGGGACCCTGGCCGGGAAATACTGGACACCGGCAGGGATCCTCCTGCGGCCCAATACCTGATCGCCCTCCTGCTCCAGCGCGAACAGATACAGCAGCATCTGCAGCCCAACGCCGTTGAACACATCACAGTAATCGAAGTCCTTCTTACCGGTCTTATAATCCACCACTCGGAAGTAGTCCACACCAGCCACCGTATACCGATCCACCCGGTCCACATATCCCTGGAGCCGGGCATCCATCTTCCGGGACGGGATCTGGATGAAGTCCATCTCCCCCTCCCGCCCGAAGTGCAGTTCGAAGCTGATCGGCTCATAGAGCCCCACGCTCAGTTCCTCCCACAGCTCCCGGACCACCAGATCCAGCTCCCGAACGTTGCGCTGGAACAGATATTCCATCCGTTTAGAATCCAGCTGACTGAAATGCTCCTGGGCATACTCCCGGGAATACTTTTGGGCCAACGCCAGAGTGTCCTCCAATGATACCTGATGGAACCCTCCAAGCGTCATCACTTCCCGGCAGGTGTCCTCCAAGACCGCATGGACGTAGGTACCGAATTCCGCCGGATCGACGGTGGCCTCCTTCCGCTCCTGCAGCCGCAGTCCATATTTCAGGAAATACGACAGCTTGCACTCTGCCTGTCGATCCACCTGGGAGGCAGACATGGTAAGCTTCTTCCCGTATAGACGCCCAACGTTCTCCCAGGAGATCTGCCCCATGGAATAGTCGATGCTATCCCGTACCTTATGGAACTGCTCGTCGATCCCCAGCTTTTGGGCGGCAGCCAGATCCCCCTGCTTCACGAGACCACAGGCCGCATCATAAGGATCCGTGGTCCAGCCATCATCTACCGCTTCCTCTTCTTTCCCAACAAGATCTCTCAGCCTGCGATAAACGAAGGAAGGCTGATCCGTGGGGCAGGACACCGTGATCGTCTCCGACGCGCCGCAGAAGACCCCATACACCTCCGCGAATTCTGCCTGGATCCCCTCCAGTGCGCCACCGGTCAAAGGCACGTCCAGACCTCGCAGCGCTACCCGCTCCTGATCAGTCAAAACGCCGTTGGTGCCGCCATAGCTGGGCAAGCTCCCTTCATTGGCACCCAACACGAACAGGTGCTTCTCCCGTTGACAACGCATGGCTGTCACAGGTCCCACCGTCACCGAGTCCAGCACCGTTGGGATCGTTCCCACATCATACTGGCTCAGCAGCAGCTGGAACAGACGCTGGAACGCTTCATCCTCCCATACTGTATCGCCCAGCACATCATGGAGCTGCTCCAGTGCCGAAACGAGGATCTCCCATAGCTGGTCCATGATCTGGGCTTCCCGATCCCGTCCCTGGGACTCCGATCCACCGGCAAGCTCTGTCAGCCGGTCCGCCAGGCGGATATCCGTCAGGAAGTCATACAATGCCAAGACTTGGTCACTGAGCTTCGATGCGTTTCGAAACCCCTTCCGGAGCCGTACCAGTGGCTCCATCGCCCGACTCCGAGCCTCCTCGACCCTTTGGAGCTTTTCACGGACCTCATCATCCCAAACGCCGCTGAGGCCGTCCGGATGGTTCATCCAGGGCTCATTCCAGCGGTTTCCCGAAATAGCCCATACTACAGCGTAATTCTCCACCTGATCGCAAGTTTCCGGATCGATCGGCGATA
Source organism: Oscillospiraceae bacterium (assembly GCA_017456045.1). GTDB lineage: Bacteria > Bacillota > Clostridia > Oscillospirales > Oscillospiraceae > Faecousia. Next base: position 1,451 of record JAFTKE010000013.1, on the reverse strand, counting down.
GCACGGACCGCAGATACCGCAGCATGGCACGCTGCTCGAATCCATCCAGTGCCGCCTCCAATCCGGAAAGCACCGTCATCACTGCGCCCTTGCTCAATACGTCCTCCGTACCGGAGAGATACACAGGTATCCGCGATCGGCCGAACACCAGGGAAAGTACCGGCCGGTAAGCCGCCATATCCGTACAAACGATGCTGATATCCCGGTAGCGACATCCACTGCGGACCAGCGTCATCACGTCCTTCGCCACCGCCCGACATTCCTGGTAGATCGACTGTGCGCTTCGTACCCGAAGATGAGGTCGAAGCGCTTCCACCTGCTGGACATTCCCTTGGAACAGCTTCTCTCGTACCACCGTCAAAGGCGACGGACGCTGCTCCACCACCGTGATCTTCACGCTGACGTTCGCCCGCTTGGCGCACAGGACCAGCTCCATAGCCGTCTGCCCCGCTTTCTCGAAGGCATACCGTTTGGATCCAATACTGTCACAGTTTAGACTCACCGTCACCTGTTCGCTCTGCCGGATCAAATGCTCCACGATGGCCATATTCTGCCGTGTCAGATCCGGGAACCCATCTATGTAGAATACCCTGCTCTGGGCGAAGTCACTGTCCTCCAGCTGCTCCAACACCCACTGCATCTGATCTCTGGGGTCCCGTTTCCCCAGAGCGCACAAGGCCTCATAAGCCTCCATCACCAGAGACAGCTCCTCCAGCTTCTGGGCAAGGACGCCCTCAGACCGGGCAGAAGCCGCCATCAGGTCCCCAGCCGTGATGCAGCACCGCTTGAACTCATCCACCGCATCCACCAGCTGGATCAGGAATTCCGGCTTCGTCTCCACAGCCGCATAGGCCTTCAGCTTGCTGTGGAGCTGACGGGCAGCCGCTGCCATAGCCACCATCCGTCCGCCCTTATCCAGGCAGTCCAGCATGGCGCTGCCCACACTGTCGGACACCCGCCGGGCCAGACGCGTGAAGGAAAGCACCTCCGCATACCGGCTGGCGGTATCCCCAGCGACAGCACAAAGCCGCCGCTCCATATCATGGCTGATCAGCTCCGGCACCAGCACGATCCGACCGCCCCGCCGGGCCGCCACATCAGCCGCAAGTCTGCGCAGCACTTCATCCGTATTCTCTGTGTGATCTCTGCCGATGATCAGTTCCAGCATCAGACCACCGCCTTTCTGTCATCATGCCCTTATTCTATCACAGGATCCGCCCAAAGAACAGGACAGATCTCATCCTTGGAAGAAGAAATTTTCCAGCTTCCCCAGCTGATCCAGCAGGAAGAACCGCAGCTCATATCGCTCCTGCCCAGTGATCGCGCCACTGAGACTGTCGGAATAGCCTGCCCCTGAAGCCACAGACTCCACATCCTGGGAGACCGCCGGGATACACAGACTGGGGAAGACCACACACAACCAAGTCTTCCCCTGCCCAGCCCAGATTGTC
>JAFTKE010000195.1 GCA_017456045.1 Oscillospiraceae bacterium | reverse complement strand
GTGGGCAACATTATGGACCTTGCCACCTCCCGCCGGGGTGAATTTAAGGACATGTTATATCTGGATGCCCACCGGGTGGAGCTGCACTATGAGATGCCGCTGAACGAGATCATTTACGACTTCTTTGACGCGCTGAAATCCCGCACCCGTGGTTACGGCTCTTTGGACTACGAACTGATCGGCTACCGTCCCAGCCGCCTCGTGAAGCTGGACATCCTCTTAAACGGCGATATCGTGGACGCGCTGAGCTTTATCCTCTTTGCCGACAACGCCTATCCCCGCGCCCGGAAGATCTGTGAGCGGCTGAAGGAAAACATCCCCCGTGCCCAGTTCGAGATCCCGGTCCAGGCCGCGATCGGCGGCAAGATCATCGCCCGTGAGACGATCAAAGCCCTGCGTAAGGACGTGCTGGCCAAGTGCTACGGCGGCGACATCACCCGAAAGAAGAAGCTGCTGGAAAAGCAGAAGGAAGGCAAGAAGCGCATGCGCACCTTCGGCACCGTTTCCGTCCCCTCGGAAGCCTTCATGGCCGTCCTGAAGCTGGACGAAGACTGATACACGCCGAGATGTGAGATACCCTCAAATACGCTGTCATCGCGAGACCAGTCCGCAGACTGGTCGTGGCGATCCCCCCGACAGTGGCACCCCGCCCCCCACTGTCGACCCGAGGGAGCGTAGCGACCGTGGGGACCCGTCCCCTTCACCGCACCCGTAGGGAAAGGGCATGCCCTTTCCGGTCCGCTCGCCCACAAGCGGCCCCCCGAAGGGGATACCATAATTATGCATTTTGCATCCTGCATCATGCATTGGATGAAAGGAGCCGCCCATGTTTTCTGACATTCTGAACAGCTTCACCCTCGCCCCCGGCCTTGCTCAGATCTGCCTGCGGCTCCTGTGCGCCATGATGGTGGGTCTGGTGATCGGCACCGAGCGGGAGTATACCAACCGCCCCGCCGGTATGCGGACCCATATCCTGGTGGCCCTGGGTGCCTGCACCGTGGCCCTGACCGGGCAGATGCTCTTCAGCGAGTATTCTACTCTGGGTGCCGCCCCGGACCCGGCCCGTCTGGCCGCCCAGGTGATCACCGGCGTGGGCTTCCTGGGAGCCGGCACGATCCTTCGTGAAGGCACCACCGTCAAGGGTCTGACCACCGCAGCCAGCGTCTGGACAGTAGCCTGTCTTGGCATCGCCGCCGGCTTCGGCTATTATCCGATCGCCCTGTGCGGCATGGTGTTCATGCTGATCACCCTGACGATCCTGGAGCTGGTGCAGCACCATCTTCCCGGCCGTTCCACCACGGAACAGAGCTACACATTGGAATGTGTGGATCTGCCTGCCGCTCTGGATTCCATCGACCACCACGCCCAGACCCACCGGGTCCAGATCCACGGCATCCACGCCAAGGCAGCGGACCGACACTATCTGGTCACCTTCCGGACGGAGCTCCATGGTAACGGAGCGAAGAAACGCCAGGACCGGTTCTTCGCGTCCCTGGCCACCGACCCCAATACCAAAAGCCTGCGGGAAGGCATCGGCAGTGAGGGACTGGTATGAAGAAGATCACGAGCCTGATATTGTTGCTATGCCTGTTGCTTCCCGGCTGCCAGCGCCCCACGGAGCCCAGTGCTTCCACTGATCCATCCACCGCCACGGATCCCACGGACCCCACCACCAAGACCGTCCACATCCGTACCAGCGTCACCACCCGGACCGGAGACACCGAGACCCGCACCGAGTACATCCTGGACGGATCCGACCGGGTATGCCAGGTGGAGACCTATACCAACGACCAGCTGACCCAGAGCTACGATGTCCAGTGTGACGAGAACGGCAACTACACCCTCTGGACCAGCCAGACCTCCCAGATCCGCTACAGCTACGATGATGCGGGCCACCTGACCGGATACAGCGCCTATGCCGGCGACACTCTGATCAGCTCCACCGAGTACACCTGGGAGGATGACCTTCTCATGAGCATCACCCAGAAGATGCCCGCCCAGTCCACGGAGCATCGCGCCACCATGGTCTACGACCTGGAGGGCCACCTGCTGCGCCAGGACGACTATCTGAACGGCACCCTTCTGCGCTACCAGATCTTTTCCCTGGGAGAGGACGGCCGCACCTCCGGCTCCACCATCTACCTGGCCGACGGCACCGTCTCTCAGACCACCACCTACCGTTACGAGGATAGCACCATCACCATCACCGCCGATGACGGCAGCTACACCCAGCAGACCCTGGACGCCTATGGCAACCAGATCTCCTCTGTGGAATACGCCGCCGACGGCTCAAAGATCAGCGACCAAAGCTGCGCCTGGAAAGCCATCCAGGTAGACCCGGACTGTCCCCGCGCCTCCATCTGACACCCGAAAGGATGACCCCCCATGAAACGAACCACCGCCATGGCCCTTGTTCTTCTCCTGGCTCTGAGCCTGCTGGGCTGCGCCCCGGAGGGCAACGATGCGCCCGGTGCCGTTGACAATGGCCCTGAGCTGGCCACCATCGATGTGCTGGTGTGCGAACGCAGCTACAAGGCCGACGGCACCAAAGGCACCTATATGAAGGAATACACCTATAACACCGCCGGCCGCCTCCTGACCGTGGAGCACGACCTGGGGGAGGAAGTGGAATACTGGGACAAGGAGCTGGGGATCTTCGCCCACCGCTCCCTGCCCTACGACGGCACGATCGACACCCTCATCCAGTACGGCCACGACGAGCGGGGCAGCCTCGTCAGCTATACCGTCACCAGCGATGGCGATCCCCAGGACGCTGCCGATCCGGGCCTGACCTTCGACTATGACGATCAGGGCCGCCCCCAGCAGCTGCGCTACGATGTGATCGCCACCGGCGAGACGCGCACCCGCAGCTACCGCTACGACGATCAGGGCCGCCTGATCCAGGTGGACGAGGGCACCGACTGTCTCACCGACATCGCCTACGACGAAGCGGGCCAGCTGACCTGCGTCTGCTACCACTACCCGGAGCAGATCCGCCGGGTATGCTATGCCTACGACCAGGAGGGCCGCCTCAGTGAGATGCGTTCCTCCACTGCCCCCGGCGGCGTCCAGCACAGCGACGGCATCGAATTCCAGCTGGAGTCCACCGTGGAATTCGCCTACGATAAGAACGGTGATCTGGCCTCCCGGAAGACCTACGGTGCCGACGGCTACCTGCTGGGTGCCGTGATCTGTAGCTATCTCGAGCCTGGGAAGCTGGATTCCATCTGCTACTTCGCCTCCGACGGGAACCTGGAAGACTCCTTCCGCTATACCCACGAGAACGGCCAGACCAAATGTGTCTGGTCCCACAGCGGCGGCGATGGCGAGGCCACGTATCTGGAGCTGCTGTACGACGAGGATGGCGATCTTCTGCGCCGCACTGAGGACGATGGCGACTATATCGAGTACGAATACCGCACCCTCCAGGTCACCCCGGAGGAAGCGGACCTGTTCCGCCGGACCAGCGCCCTGCGCACCGGCGTGGATCAGGACGGCACCATCGGCCCTCAGGGCTTCGGCTATCTCCCCCTGTCCAGCCATTACCTCCTGATCAGCTATCCCACCACCCCCCTGCGCCCCACCGACGCCCTGCGCGCCTGGCCCGATCCTTACCAGAGGTGAATCCCATGCCCATCCTGTCCCGCAACGATAAAACGCCCCTCGGCATCTATGTCCACATCCCCTTCTGCCGCTCTAAGTGCATCTATTGTGACTTCTATTCCCTGCAATGCCAGGACCAGCCCCTGATGGATGCCTATTTGAAAGCCATCTGCACCCACATCAAGGAGACCGGCCCCCTGACGCCGGGCTACCGGGTGGACACCATCTACTTCGGCGGCGGCACCCCCAGCCATTTCGGCGCAGAGGCACTGTCCGCGATCCTGACCACCATCCGGCAGCATTTCGACGTCAGCCCCCGGGCCGAGATCACCTTCGAGGCCAACCCGGACTCCGTCACGCCCCGGCTGCTGCGGCGGCTGAAAAGCGAGGGCTTCAACCGGGTGAGCCTGGGCATCCAGACCGATGACGACGACCTGCTGCACCAGCTGGACCGTCCCCACTCCTACGCCCAGGCCAAGGACGCGGTCCGGGCGATCCGCAGAGCCGGCTTCCGGGATCTATCCGTGGATCTGATGTTCGGCCTGCCCGGCCAGACCCTGCAAAAATGGCAGGATACCCTGGTGAACGTGCTGCAGCTGCAGCCGGACCACATCAGCTGTTACGGCCTGGAGCTGCACCCGGACACTCCCCTTTACGAGATCCGGGACCACTGCGCCCTTCCCGACGATGAGACCCAGGCAGATATGTACCTGGCGGCGGTGGAGATCCTCCGTGGCAAGGGCTTCCGCCAGTATGAGATCTCCAATTTCGCCAAGCGGGGCCAGATGAGCCGCCACAATATGAAGTATTGGACCGGCGGGGAATACCTGGGCTTCGGCCCCAACGCCAGCTCCGACTTCGACGGGAAGCGGTTCCGGATGGTCCGGGACCTGGCGGCCTATATCGACGGCATCCGCACCCACGGTCAAGTGATCGCGGAGCTGCAGCAGATCCCGCCCCGGGAGCGAGCGGGAGAATACCTCATGACCCGGCTGCGCACCACCCACGGCATCAGCCGGGAGGAGTACGAGAAGCAGTACCTGCTCCCCTTCGACCCCTTGGAGCAGATCCTGGAAAAGAACCGGGATCACTACTTCACCATCCTCTCTGACGGCCGCTGGCGCTTCAGCCCCGAGGGCATGCTGGTATCCAACAGCATCCTCTCCGACCTCCTCCTGGCCCAAGAACGCACCATCGAACGATCCAAGCACCTATAGATCATCGTTTAGCGGCCTTGCGGCAGAATGCATAATGCAAACGATGATCAACGCACCAAAAAAACAGACCGGGGAGCCGCGGCTCCCCGGTCTTGATCTTATTCTGCCTTCGCTTCTTTGTCCGCCTTGACATAAGCCATCAGCTCTTCGCCGGTGATGGTCTCCTTGGCAAGCAGGAACTCCGACACCTCGTCCAGCAGCGCCCGATTCTCAGTCAGCAGCGTTTTGGCCTCCTGGTACACCCGATCCAGCAGCTCCCGCACCGCCTTGTCCACCTTGGCGGCAGTCTCCTGGGAGCAGTCCAGCTGGCTGTGGCCCTCCAGATACTGGCTGGTGATCGTAGCCGGTGCCATCAGGCCCAGCTCATCGCTCATGCCGTAAAGGGCCACCATGTTCCTGGCCAGCGCCGTGGCCCGCTGGATGTCGTTGGAGGCACCGGTGGTCTGGACTCCGAACACCACCTGCTCCGCCGCCCGGCCGCCCAGCAGAGTCTTCAGCTCACAGATCAGCTCCTGGCGGGTGTGAAGGTACTTCTCCTCCTCCGGCATCTGCATGGTATAGCCCAGCGCGCCGGAGGTATGGGGGACGATGGTGATCTTGGACACGGGCTGGGAATGCTTCTCCAGCGCCGCCACCAGGGCGTGGCCCACCTCGTGGTACGCCACCAGCCGCTTCTCCGTGTCGGTCAGCACCGTATTCTTCTTCTCGGTGCCGGCGATCACCACCTCGAAGGATACCAAAAGATCCTCCTGGTTCACCGCCTTGCGGCCCTTCCGCACTGCCCGCAGGGCAGCCTCATTGACCAGATTGGCAAGATCCGCGCCCACCGCACCGGCGGTGGCCTGGGCGATCTTCTTCAGATCCACGTCTTCGGACAGCTTGATCTTCCGGGTGTGGACCTTCAGCGTATCCAGTCGGCCCTGGAGGTTGGGCTTGTCCACGATGATCCGCCGGTCGAACCGGCCCGCCCGCAGCAGCGCCTTATCCAGGATCTCAGGACGGTTGGTGGCCGCCAGGATCACCACGCCCTTGGAAGAATCGAATCCATCGATCTCTCCCAGCAGCTGGTTCAATGTCTGGTCGGAGTTTCCGAACCGGGCATCCCGGGTGTGGCCCACCGCGTCGATCTCATCGATAAATATGATGCAGGGAGCGACCTTGGCCGCCTGCTGGAACAGATCCCGCACACGGCTGGCGCCTACGCCTACGAACATTTCCTCAAAATCGGAGCCGGAAATGGAGAAGAAAGGCACATTGGCTTCGCCGGCCACGGCCTTTGCCAGCAGGGTCTTGCCTGTGCCGGGAGAGCCTACCAACAGCACGCCTTTGGGCAGCTTGGCGCCGATGTCCTTATATTTCTTGGGATTATGGAGGAAATCAATGATCTCCTGCAGGGATTCCTTGGCTTCGTCCTGACCGGCCACATCCTGGAAGGTGACACCGGTCTGTTTTTCCATATAGACCTTGGCCTTGCTGGCACCCATACCGCCCATCATGCCGCCTTCACCCATGCGCCGGGTGAGCATACGCATGAATGCGAAGATAATGGCGAACATGATCACATAAGAAAGGATCATTACAATGAAGGAATTGTCCTCCACGATGACGCCGTTGACCTTCACGCCTTCGTTGTGAAGCTCCGTGGCCAGCGCCATGGCATCGCCGCCGGAGGGCAGGCCGGTGACAAAGGCAGTCTGGGAGCCGGAGGGTTTGGCGGCCTCTTCGGCGGTGAGGTAGTAGAGCCGGTCGTACTGGATCTCCACCTCGGCCAGCTGGCCGTTTGCCCGGGCATTCATGAAGTCCGTCCAGGTGACCTTTTTATACTGGCTGCCCCGGATCATATTGAAAATGAGGGCGATCACCGCTACGATGGCGATGGATATGACCAGTGTGGTCCAGATACTGCCCTTTGGGCGCTTATCCTCGCCCTGGGGGGGCTTGTTTTGGTTGTTTTTGTTTTGCTCCATTTGGT
>JAFTKE010000194.1 GCA_017456045.1 Oscillospiraceae bacterium | reverse complement strand
TTCTTCTTGTTCTTCATGGAATTGTAGTTTCTCTGCTTGCACTCGGAGCATCTCAAAGTGACTTTCACGCGCATAACGGCACCTCCTTAAAAATTGCCTCCCTGTATCACTCCGGCTATTGAAAAGATTTAGCAAGCGGCTAACTACATTCACCGCTCCGGAGCTGAAAAATGGGCATGACGAATACAGCCCTTTTTTCACAGGTAGAGCCATTCTAACACATATCTTCCTGGTAGTCAACATCTTTTTGCCCGAAAATTGAAGTTTTTTTGGAGATACCATGGGGTCGGGCATGATCTGGGGCGATGGGCGCATATGGATGAGGTGAGGTGATACCATGAAACGTGAAGGATGGAAGGTCTATGTGTTCTGGGTGGTACTGGCGGAGGCGGTGGGGATCGTTTCCGGGCTTCTCAGCCGGGAGGGGATCATGGTCTTCCCTGAGATCGTCGAACAGCCGCCGTTATCACCGCCGGCTGTGGTGTTCCCCGTGGTTTGGTCGGTGCTGTACGCACTGATGGGGCTGGGGGCGGCAAGGATCTGGCTTTCTGAGCCGTCTTCCTCCCGGGATAGAGGACTGGATCTGTTCGTGGCCCAGCTGGTATTGAATTTCTTCTGGACTCCGATCTTCTTCGATTTGCAGGCCTACGGGCTGGCGTTGGTTTGGTCACTGGTATTGTGGTCGCTGGTTCTTTGGATGATCCTCGAGTATCGAAAGGTGGATATGATCGCTGCCTGGTCTCAGGTGCCCTATCTCATTTGGTCGACCTTCGCGGTGTATCTCAACGCGGGGGTGTGGGCATCGTCCAGATGATGGGACGATCCAGCGGAGGATGAAGTTCAGGCTTCCCTTTTTCTCTTTTTTCATATATAATCAGAAAAAAGCGGAAGGGGGGGCCGGGATGGACTATGATCATTTGGTCCGGAGACTGGATGGGCTGGCAGATCCGACGGTGGAGGCGTATCAGAACAAGATCATTTCCGATACCTGCTATCCTATGCGCAATATCCGGATGCCTGCGCTCCGGAAGCTTGCCAAGGATGTGGCGAGAGGGGATTGGCGACGGACGTTGGAGCAGGCTCGTTGGCAAAGCTTCGAAGAGGTGCTGGTGATCGGTCTGGCGGTGGCATATGCCAAAGAGCCACTGGCTCAGAAGCTGGAGGCGCTTCGGATGGTCCTGCCCCATTTGGATAGCTGGGGCATGACGGACAGCATCGCTCCGACCCTGAAGCTCGTCCCTCAGGAAGGGAAGATCGGGTGGGAGCTGGCCATGGAATGCTTGGAAAGCGATCGGCCGTATACGGTGCGGTTCGGAGTCGTGATGCTGCTGTTCCATTTCCTTGACTCGGAGCATATCCCCCAGGTGGCGCAGCGTCTGCTCCAGATCCGGGATGACAGATACTATGTACGGATGGCGGTCAGCTGGTGTTTCGCTGAGATGGCGGTCCATGATCCTCGGCGGGTGATGGAGATCCTGGCGGATGGGGAGCTGGATCCCTTCGTCCAGGATATGACCATACGAAAGATGCGGGAGTCCTATCGGATCAGTCCCGAGATGAAAGCGGCGGCGGCCGTGTTTAGGAGGAAAAAGAGATGAAAAAGATATTGGCGGTGGACTATGGTGATGCCCGGACTGGGATCGCGATCTCGGATCTTCTATGCAGCATCGTTGGGTCTACTACGGTGATCCACAGCAGGAACCAGGACAAGACGTTGGAGAAGATCCTGGAACTGGTGGCCCAGAACGCTGTGGGAGAGCTGGTGGTGGGCCTGCCCAAGAACATGGATGGGACCGAGGGGCCCCGGGCGGAGCTGTGCCGGGCGTTCGCTGCCCGGTTGGAGGAAGCCTCGGGGCTGCCGGTGAAGCTGTGGGACGAGCGGCGCACCACGGTGGAGGCCCATAATATCCTTTCCCAACACAATTATCACGGCAAGAAGCGCAAGGATACGGTGGACGCGGTGGCAGCGTCGCTGATCCTGGAGGGCTATCTGGGCTTCCGGGCCCGGTAAGTCAGCTCCCGGACGCCGGTGAAGATCAAAAGGATACCGAACAGCTTTTTCAGTTGTTCGGTATCCATATTTTTTGCAAGGATCGAAGCCATCGCTGCCGCGATACAGCCTGCGAGGATCGGAGAAAGCAGTTTTTTGATGGGCAGGCGGCAGCGTCTGTGATTGAAGAACGTGGCGACGATGGCACTGGGGAGGAAGAACATCAGATTGATCAGTCGGGCCGGATCGGCATCCATCCCCAGCACCAGGGTCAGCCATAGGATCAAAAGGCTCCCTCCACCGGTGCCCAGGCCGGACAGGAACCCCAGGATCGTGCCCACGAGGATGTGGAAGGGGAAGGTATTCACCATAGATATCGCACCCCGCCATATAAGATCATGATCCCCAAGATGCGATGGAGCCATATGGTGGGGATCTTTTTGCCCCATGTGGCCGCCAGGATGCCGCCGGGGATACTGCCGATCAGGAAGGGGAGGGCTTCCATCCAGGGGAGCGTACCTTGGGCGCTGAGAGCCAGGGATACGATGCAGATCGGAGCGATGATCGCGATGGAGGAGGTGAACAGCTCCTGGTCGGTGAAGGCACCGGTGATGCTCAGCAGGGGGATCAGGACCATGCCGCCTCCTGCGCCGAACAGGCCGTTGACGATGCCTGCTGCGGCACCGGCCAAGGCTGTGGGGATGTGTGACCGTGCATTCAAAAAAATCGCCTCCTGTGGCATTATCTGCCGCAGGAGGCGAAATTATTCAAGATATCAGGTCAGGCCGCTGGTACTCAGGACCAGGTCCTTCTTCACATGGGAGGTATCCTTCTCCTCCAGGGACATGGCCTCGTTCAGAGCGGTCTGCCAGGCTTCCATATCCTCGGTGAGCTTGTCCTCGGTGATCATGTGATCGCGGTAGTTCTGCTCGCTGTCGCCAACATAGTACATCACATGGTAGCCGTAGGTGGACTCCACGATGCCGGTGTCGCCGGGCTTACGAGCCTCGTCGAAGCACCAGTCGTTGAAATTGGTGACCATCTGGCCGGGGTAGACGTCCTCGTACAGACCGCCGGTGGTGCCGTCGCCGTCATCGGACTCCTTATTGGCCAGCTCGCCGAAGCTTTCCTCAGTGGCATCGCCCTTCTTCCACTGCTCCAGCAGAGCCTCGGCAGTCTTCTTGGCAGCGTCCTTCTCGGCCTGGGAGTAGGTGGTGGTGCCGGTGGTGGAGTTGGTGGTGCCGCCCTCGAAGGCCACCAGGATGTGGCGGACGTTAGCCAGGGCGAAGTTGTTGTCGTTGCTGTCCAGGTACAGGACCACATAGTAGCCCTTCAGGGTCTTGGTCTCCTTGCCGTCGGAATCGGTGGAGGTGGTCTCATAGGCCAGAGCGGTGATGTCGCCGTTCTTGCGGGCCTCGTCACGGATCCACTCGTTCATGACGGAGCTGACCTTGGAATAGAGGACGTCGGTGTTCTCGGTGGCAGTGGAGTACTTGGTCTCCTCCTTGTCCTCCTTCGTCTCGTCCTCTTCCTTTTCCTCTTCCTCGGTGGGCTCCTCGGTCTCGGTGTCGGTCTCGTCCTTGGACTCCTCGGTGGGCTCGGTGGTGCCCTCGGTGGGCTCGGTGCTTTCCTCGGAAGGCTCGGTGGCGTCCTCGGTCTTCTCCTCGGTCTTCTCCTCTTCCTTGGTCTGCTCCTTCTCCGCCTCAGCCTGCGCCTTCTCCATCTCAGCGATGGCGGCGTTCAGCTTCTCCACGGTGGAGTTCTCGGGGATGGCCAGGGACTCAGCAGCCTGCTTCACAGCTTCCTCGGCAGCCTTGATCTCGTCATCAGTGTAGGTGGTCTTGCCGTCCTCACCCTTGGTGCCGCCGGTCTTGAAGTCGTCTACGCTCATGTAGAAGTAAGCGTAGGAATAAGAGTTATACTGATAAGGGGTCTCCTTCTCGAACTCACGCAGGACCACTTCGTCGTAGGACTCTTCCAGATCCTCGGAGTAGGCTGCGTAGTAGGAGCTGGCCAGGACGGTGACCTTGTAGTACTCCTGATAGCTCTTCTTGTCGGCACTGGCGCCGTAGATGGCCTGCAGGTACTCGTCAGCGTTCTTGTAGCCCAGGTCCTTGGCGTAGGTATCCATGCTGCCGTACAGCTCGTCCATGGCTTCCTTTTCCTCGGCGCTCATCTCGTAGCCGGCTTCGTTAGCGGCATCGTAGAGGGCGTAGGTGTTCTTGGCGTTGCTGATGGCCATGTCCAGGAAGTTATCAGCCCAGGTGGTGCCGGTGGTGGCGTCCACGACCTGCTCATCCAGGGGAGCGGAGGTGTCCAGCAGGTAGCTGATGTAGCTGCTATACTGGTTGCAGTACTGGTTGATGGCATCGATGTAGAAATAGTTCAGCTCCGTGTGGGAGATGTTGTGATCGCCGACGACGATGGAGGTGCCCATACGCTCGATCATCACGTTGACAGGGCCGCTCAGGGCGATGCCCGCCACAAGGCCCACGATCAGGATCATCACGATCCAGAACGTCCAGGTATAGACCTTGAGCTTGGTGGCTTCTTTTTTGGCTGCCTTCTGTCTCTGGGTCATGGCGGCAGCTTTTTGCTCCTTGCGGAGCTTTTTCTTGCTGGATGCACTCATGGTTTATCATTTCCTCTCGTTTGATCCGACCGGCGGTGGGCGTCGGTGGGTCTTTTTGCATAGACCCCAGCATTATAACCCATAAGCGTGGCCGTTTCAAGTGCCTTTTTCAATAAAAGCACAAAAAAATAAAAAATTTAACAAATAGATCGGGCATGATATAAAAAATATGGGGAGCTGACGCTCCCCATATGGGCCCCGCTTTGGCCGTGTGCATCCGATGTGACCTGCACGATATGGCAGGTGGGATGCCGCTCCTGTCCTTTACTGCTTCCAACATCCACTGATCGTCTCAGCGCCAGCGGGAGGCCTGCAAACCGGGCAGGAAGTCTAACGTCCCGATGAAAAAATGTGGGTCCAAAAAGACACATCACGCACCAAGCAGGGTGGTATCATTCGTTTTCCTCTTCGTCGTACAGCTCATCAATGATGAGGCTGTATACCGCTTCCAGCTCTGCTTCATCTTCGATGGCGCAGAGGATGTCCTCGCCGTCTTCCTCCACGCTGCGCAGGATGCTGACTTCCATCTGGGCGTCCTCGTTACCGGCGGGGATCACGGCCAGATAGGTGGCCCCGTTATATTCCAGGGTGGACAGGACTTCCAGCTCGTACTCTGTGCCGTCCTCGTCCACGATGGTCATGAAATCGGGACCGAAATTGTCTGCCATCGTCCATCGCTCCTCTCGTTCGGTCTGGCTATATGGTATCAGTTTTTCACCGCGAAATCAAGAGGGAATATGACGCTTCACTCCAGCGCGTCCTTCCACGTGTTCCCCGATGGTCCGACAGCACGTTCCCGATTTTAACGATTATTAACATTTTGGGGGTTTCGTTTTCTGGACGGGTATGCTATAATGTTATGACTAATGCTGTATAATATGCATGGAAGATCTGTAACGACACTGTATGGTGTCTTCGTTTTCGGAGGGTCCGCTATGGCGAATGAAAAGAAACGAATCAAAAAGGAGCCCCGCCAGGAGTGGAAGCCCCATTGGATCCCGGATTCCCTGCTGCGGGTGTCCAGGGTGCTTGTGGGGATGCTCAAGATCGCTCTGGGCGCTGCCGCCACGGTGCTTTTGATCGGTATCGTGTGCGCGATCGTTTTCGTGGGCATCCTGGGCGCGTATCTGGAGGAGGATATCCTTCCGGATGCTCAGATGGTCAAGGAAAACTATGACATGGAGAAGACCTCCTATATGCATTATGTGGATTCGGAAGGAAGGATCCAGGATCTGCAGGAGATCTATGCCTCCACCGACCGGGAATGGGCTTATTATGATGAGATACCTGAGGCGCTGGTCCATGCTGCCATCGCCATCGAGGACAAGCGCTTCTATGAGCATCAGGGCGTGGACTGGATCACTACGGTGAAGGCCTGCGCCGGGATGTTCTTCGGCAGCGGTGACGCCGGTGGCTCCACGATCACCCAGCAGCTGGTGAAGAACATGACCGGCGACAATTCCGTCACGGTCCGCCGTAAGGTGGTGGAGATCTTCAAGGCCCAGGATTTCGAGCGGCGCTACGACAAAAAGGTGATCATGGAATGGTATCTGAACATGATCTACTTCGGCGACCGGAAGAACGGCGTCAAGAGCGCTGCTGCCCATTATTTTGGGAAGGAACTGGAGAGCCTGTCGGTGGCGGAGTGTGCCAGTCTGATCAGCATCACCAATAACCCTTCGATCTTTGGACCCTATTCCTCCACCTTCGAATATGACGGAAAGATGACCACGGGCGCGGAGCGGAACCGGATCCGTCAGGTCAACACCCTTTGGGAGATGCGAAACCAGGGGTATCTGACGGAGGAGGAGTATCAGGCCGCGCTGGCAGAAGAGATGGTGTTCAAGAGCGGCATCGATTTCGAGGACTCTATGGCCTACTGTGAGGCTGCGGAATGCGGCTATCACTGCATCGTCAAGGAGCTGGTGGTGCGGGACGATGTGTACTACTGTCCCCAGTGTGACGCGGTGGTATCCGTCAACGATGACGCGTCTCAGGCGGTGTACTCCTGGTTCGTGGATACGGTGTTCGAGGATGTGGCCAGCGTGCTGGCGGCCCGGGACGGCCTGATCTGGAGCCAGCTGGGCAAGCAGGAGAAGGAGCTGTACCGTCAGCTGATCCAGCGTGGCGGCTACCATATCTATACCACGTTGGATATGGACGTCCAGAACCAGGTGGACAAGATCTACACGGATCTGGAGCAGATCCCCGACACCAGAGGCGCGCAGCAGCTTCAGTCCGGTATCGTGGTGATCGACAACCGTACCGGTGATATCGTGGCCATGTCCGGCGGTGTGGGCGAGAAGGTGGTGTTCGATGCCTTCAACATGGCGACGGATGCCCAGCGGCAGGTGGGCTCCTCGATCAAGCCTTTGACGGTGTATGCTCCGGCCTTCGAATCCGGCACCATCACTCCTGCTACCGTGATCAAGGATCTGCCCCTGTGGTATGACAATGGGTCTCCTTACCCCCGGAACGCGGAGCGGTACTATTCCTACTCCATGACCGCATTGGAGGCGATCAAGGAATCCGTCAACGCGGTGGCGGTGAAGACCGTGGATATGATCGGGACGGAGTACAGCTTTGATTTCGGCAAGAACAAGTTCCATCTGTCGGGACTTTTGGAGTCCGGACCCAACGGGACGACGGATAAGAGCTATTCCCCCTTGGCACTGGGCGGTCTGACCGAGGGCGCTACAGTGCGGGATATGGCCAGCGCCTATGCTACCTTCGCCAATGGCGGCGTGTACCGGGAGGGGCGGACCTATACCAAGGTCTATGACTCTGAGGGCGAACTGGTGATCGACAATACCCAGGATTCGGAGCAGATCCTCAGCCAAAAGGCTGTGGACTACGTCAACTACTGCCTGGATCAGGCAGTGGCGGAAGGTACGGGTACTATGGCGGACATCGATGGGATCGATGTTTGCGGTAAGACCGGTACCACCAACAGTAAGAACGACCGCTATTTCTGCGGCTACACCGGCTATTACACCGCTGCTGTGTGGTGCGGCTTCGAGCAGCCTGCGGAGATCAATCTGGTTGGCGATACCCGGCACCCCGCAGGCGTCCTGTGGAACAAGGTCATGGAGCCTTTGCACAAGGGGAAGGACAACATCCAGCTGTTCGACGAGGACAAGATGGTGTCGGTGACTGTCTGCCTGGAGTCGGGCGGTCTGGTGACCAGCGCCTGCCAGTGCGATATCCGGGGCAACGCCCGGACGGCTACTGTGAAGGTGTATCCGGAGGATGTACCGGATAAATACTGCGATAAACACGTTCTGCTGGACTACTGCTCCGAGGGTGGGGCAGTGGCCAACGAGTACTGCCAGAAATTCGCCCAGGTGGGCCTGCTGAAGCTGGACAAGACGGCTTTGGTCAAGATGACCTTCGATGAGATCGAGCAGATCCGGCTGGCGGGGGACTGTGGTCTGAGAGGCGTATTCCTGAACAACGACTATATCTACCAGGTGGACAAGAATGGTTCCCCTGTGGATTTCCATGGCATCTGGAACGATCTGAGCGGTGATGGCCCCTGTGTCACCTGCCAGGTCCACACCAAGGAGGCCTGGGATCAGTATGTGACTGAGAATCCCTGGGTGGGATGACCTTTAAGGAGGATCTATGATCTGGATATCCGATCAATGGAAAGATTATGAAGTGCTGGATTCCACGGAGGGAGAACGGCTGGAGCGCTGGGGGAAGTATCTCCTGGTGCGCCCCGATCCCCAGGTGATCTGGAACACCCCCAAGGTGGACCCCGGCTGGAAGCGGTATGATGCCAGATATCTGCGCTCCAATACCGGCGGCGGTCGGTGGACCGATCACGATCTGCCGGAGCGCTGGCAGATCCGGTACAAGGATTATCTGACGTTCAACGTCAAGCCCATGAATTTCAAACACACCGGTGTTTTCCCGGAGCAGGCTGCTAACTGGGATTTCATCCGGGATACGGTGGCTCAGGCTGCTGCCAAGCGCCCTGTGCGTGTGCTGAACCTGTTCGCCTACTCTGGCGGCGCTACCCTGGCGGCGGCTGCCGGTGGGGCGGAGGTATACCATGTGGACGCCTCCAAGGGGATGGTGGCCTGGGCAAAGGAGAACGCTCAGGCGTCCGGACTGGCGGATCGCCCCATCCACTGGATCGTGGATGACTGCGGGAAGTTCATCCAGCGGGAGATCCGCCGAGGCCGTCGGTATGACGGTATCATCATGGATCCTCCCAGCTATGGGCGTGGCCCCAGTGGTGAAGTTTGGAAGATGGAGACCAGCTTCTATCCCTTCCTGTTGGAGACGGCGAAGCTGCTGACGGACGATCCGCTGTTCGTGATCATCAATTCTTACACCACCGGTCTGGCTCCCTCTGCGGTGGGCTATGCCTCGGATGTGGTGTTCGGCGCCCGTCATGGGGGCAAGACTGCTGTGGGCGAGCTGGGCCTGCCGGTGAAGTCCACCGGTATCATGCTGCCCTGCGGCTCCACCGGACGGTGGACGCCCTGATCGGAGGAGACGTTTACATGAGCGAAGCGATCCGTGTGGATCATTTGAATTACGCATATCCGGGCGTGGAAGACACGCCCGGTGTCGCCGTATTTACGGACCTGAGCCTGACGGTGGAGGAGGGGAGCTTCGTGGCGATCCTCGGAAGTAATGGCTGCGGGAAATCGACGCTGGCCAAGTATTTCAATTCCATCCTGCTGCCCTGCGGCGGGAAGGTGTATGTGTGCGGGATGGACACCTCTGAGGATGATCTCCTGTTGAAGATCCGCCGTAATGTGGGCATGGTGTTCCAGAATCCGGACAACCAGATCGTCGCCAATGTGGTGGAGGAGGATGTGGCCTTCGGTCCGGAGAATCTGGGCATCGCCAGTCCTGAGATCCGCCGCAGGGTCGATCAGGCGCTGCAGCAGGTGGGGATGTATGAGTTCCGCAAGCACGCGCCCCATCTTCTGTCCGGTGGGCAGAAGCAGCGGATCGCCATCGCAGGCATCATCGCCATGGAACCGAAATGCATCGTTTTAGACGAGCCCACCGCCATGCTGGATCCCAGAGGGCGGCGGGAGGTCATGGAGACGGTGCTGAAGCTGAACCGGGAGAAGGGCATCACTGTGGTGCTGATCACCCATCACATGGATGAGGCTGCCAAGGCCCAGCGGGTGGTGGTGCTGCACAAGGGCGATGTCGTCGCCGATGGGACGCCGGAGGCGGTGTTCTCTCAGGTGGAGCTGCTGCACAAGATCGGCCTTGCTGCCCCGGAGACGGTGGAGCTTTGCTATGCACTGCGGGAGAACGGGTTCGATCTTCCGCTGGATCGACTGGATATCGAAGGATGCGCGCAGGTACTTCATGACGCGGTGAGGACCTGACTCGTTTGGAGGAGACCATATTGGCACCTATCTTACAGATAAAAGAGCTTTCCCATGTCTACAGCGCAGGGACGCCCTTCCAGCATACGGCGCTGGATGGGGTGTCATTTTCTGTGGAACGAGGGGAGTTCATCGGCATCATCGGGCATACCGGTTCCGGTAAGTCCACCCTGATGCAGCATTTGAACGGCCTGCTGAAGCCTACCGCCGGTAGCATCGCACTGGACGGAGTGGATATCTGGGCCAACAAGAAAGTCACCCGACAGGCTCGGTTCCGGGTGGGACTGGTGTTCCAGTACCCGGAGTATCAGCTATTCGAGGAGACCGTATATAAGGATATCGCGTTCGGGCCTAAGAACATGGGGCTCGATCATAAAGAAGTGGACCGGCGGGTCCGGGAGGCGGCCCAGTTCGTGGGCCTAACGGAAGCGCAGCTGGAGGTGTCGCCCTTCGACCTGTCCGGCGGTCAGAAACGCCGGGTGGCGATCGCAGGTGTGATCGCCATGGAGCCGGAGGTGCTGATCCTGGATGAGCCCACGGCGGGATTGGATCCGGTGGGGCGGGAAGAGATCCTGGAGAACATCCAAGCCTATCGCCGGGCCAAGAACGCCACGATCATGATGGTCAGCCATTCCATGAGCGATGTGGCACGTCTGACCCAGCGACTGCTGGTGATGAATGGGTCGAAGCTCGCCATGGATGGGACACCGGAGCAGGTGTTCGCACGGGCAGATGAGCTGGTGGAGATGGGGCTGGATATCCCTGAGATCACCAGCGTGTTCCTGCGGCTGAAGCAGATGGGGCTGCCGGTGGAGCCGGTGTATACCATCGAGCAGGCTGTGGCGGTATTGAAAGCTCTGAAGGAGGGGAAGCGTCATGCTTAAGGACATCACCCTCGGTCAGTTCTTCCCGGGTGATTCCATCATCCATCGGTTGGATCCCCGGACCAAGCTGGTGATGCTGGTGGTCTATATCGTGGCGCTGTTCGTCGCCACTAGCTGGATCAGCTATGGGGTCATGCTGGCCTTTTTGTTGGGGTGCATCCTGATCTCCAGGATCCCTGGGAAGAGCATCGTCAGAGGCATGAAGCCGATGGTGATCATCCTGGTGTTCACTGCGGTGCTGAACGTGTTCATGACCCAGGGAGAGACGGTTTGGCTCCGCTTTTGGATCGTCACGATCACCAAGGAGGGCTGCATCCGAGCCCTTTTCATGGTGGTGAGGATCTTGATGCTGGTCACCGGTACGTTCCTTCTGACATATACCACATCTCCCATCGCCTTGACCGATGGCTTGGAGAGCTTATTGTCTCCGCTGAAGAAGATCCGGATGCCGGTACATGAGCTTTCCATGATGATGTGCATCGCGCTGCGATTCATCCCTACGCTGATCGAGGAGACGGATAAGATCATGTCTGCCCAGAAGGCCAGAGGCGCGGATCTGGAGTCCGGGAACCTGCTGCAGAAGGTCAAGGCGCTGGTGCCGATCCTGGTGCCGCTGTTCGTCAGCGCCTTCCGCCGGGCCGATGAGCTGGCCACGGCGATGGAATGCCGCTGCTATCACGGCGGGGACGGCCGGACCAAGATGAAGCTGCTGCGTTACAGTAGGCTGGATCTGGAGGCTTACTGTGTCGGCGTGATCTTGCTGGCGGGCGTGATCTGTTTGGCCGTATTTGGCCTGTGAGGTAGCTATGCGCAATGTTTGTTTGTTTTTGACTTATCTTGGCACTGCTTATCACGGATGGCAGATGCAAAAGGACCTTCCTACGGTCCAGGAGACGCTGGAGAAGGCTGCCGCGATGGTGGTGGGACACAGCGTCCATATGACCGGCTGTGGGCGGACGGACGCCGGTGTCCATGCCAAATGCTATGTGGCCAATTTCCGCACTACCTCCACCATCCCCATGGAGCGGCTTCCCTATGCCCTCAATACCCACCTTCCGGCGGATATCGTGGTGACCAAGGCTTTCGAAGTCAACGAGGGATTCAATGCCATCGGCTCCTGTGTCCGGAAGGAGTATACCTATATCATCTACAATTCCCGCATCCGGGATCCTTTCTATGTAGAGCGGGCCTGGTTCTATCCCAAGCATCTGGATGAGAAGGTGATGCAGGCGGCGGCGGATCAGTTCGTGGGGACCCACGATTTCGCCGCGGTGCGCAGCGTGGGCACGGAGGTAAAGTCCACGGTCCGGACCGTATATTATTATAATGTAGAGCGGCAGGGGGATCTGATCTATCTGCGGGTCTGTGCCAATGGGTTCCTGTACAATATGGCTCGGGCCATGGCGGGGACGGTTGTGTACGCCGCGGAGGGGAAATTCCCGCCGGAGAGGATCGGTCAGATCCTGGAATCGGGCAATCGGACCGCGGCCGGTCCCACGGTGCCTCCTGGAGGACTGTACATGACACACCTTTGGTATGACGATGGTGTGGATCGGTTCGAATGTACCCCTGTGCTTTGAAATATCGTTTTTTCCTGAAATGGAGTGTTTCCTATGCAACCTAAAATGTGTTCTAAATGTAAGAAGAACGTGGCGGTGGTCTTCATCACCAAGATGGAGAACGGGGCCACGCTGAATGAAGGATATTGCCTGAAATGCGCTCGGAGCTTGGGGATCCCCCAGATCGACCAGGCGGTGCGGCAGATGGGCATCTCGGAAGAAGATCTGGATATGCTCAGCGATGAGATGAGTTCCATGTTCGGACAGCGGGACGACAGCGAGGGGGACGAGGATGAGGCGGAAAGCCAAACTGCCACCTTCCCGCTGCTGAACCAGCTGTTCGGCAACGCCTCCAATCTTCCTCAGAAGCAGCCCGACCGTCCGGCGAAGAAAGAGAAGGAGCCGGAAGGGGATAAGAAAAAGAAGACGAAGCGGCATAAATTCCTGGACAGTTACTGCATGGATCTGACCGGCAGAGCGAGAGCTGGGAAGCTGGATAAGGTGATCGGCCGGGACGTTGAGACGGAGCGGGTGATCCAGATCCTGAACCGTCGTCAGAAGAACAATCCCTGTCTGATCGGAGAACCCGGCGTTGGTAAGACTGCCATCGCCGAGGGCCTGGCCCAGCGGATCGCTGCGGGTGATGTGCCTTATAAGCTTCGGGACAAGGAAGTATTCCTGCTGGATCTGACCGCTTTGGTGGCGGGCACCCAGTTCCGTGGGCAGTTCGAGAGCCGTATGAAGAGCCTGATCGCCGAAGTGAAGGAGTGCGGCAACATCATCCTGGTGATCGATGAGGTCCACAACCTGGTGGGCGCCGGTGACGCCGAGGGTTCCATGAACGCTGCCAACATCCTGAAGCCTGCCTTGTCCAGAGGCGAGATCCAGGTGATCGGTGCCACCACCTTCAATGAGTATCGCAAGCACATCGAAAAGGACGCTGCTTTGGAGCGGCGGTTCCAGCCGGTGTCCGTGGCGGAGCCCACCATCGAAGAGGCGGTGCAGATCATGCAGGGCATCGCCAAGGCTTATTCCGAATTCCATGGTGTGGCTATCTCCGGGGAGATCGCCCGGCAGTGTGTGGTGTTGTCGGAACGGTATATCACGGACCGGTTCCTGCCTGACAAGGCGATCGATCTGCTGGACGAGGCTTGCTCCGATGTGAACCTGCGGTGCAAGGAGATCTCCCAGCTCGCTGAGCTGAAAAAGGAGCGGGACGATTACGAGCTGGAGCTGAAGATGCTCACGGAGGATACGGAGAACGAGCATTACGAGCGGCTGGCCACTCTGCGCAGCAAGCTGTTGCGGATCGCGGCTCAGATCGAGGAGCTGGAGAAGCTTCCTAAGCCCCAGGTCACCATGGAGAACCTGGCTCGGATCATCGAGCTGTGGACCAAGATCCCGGCATCCAAGATCCGCGAGCAGGAATACAAGCAGATCAAGGGTCTGGCAGAGCGATTGAAGGCCTATATCGTGGGTCAGGATCACGCCGTGGATGCGGTGGCTCGGGCCATCCGGCGCAGCCGGGTGGGGATCAGCCCCAAGAAGCGTCCGGTGTCTTTCATCTTCGTCGGTCCCACCGGCGTGGGCAAGACGGAGCTGGTGAAGCGGCTGGCGGACGATCTGTTCGACAGCGTGGATTCGCTGATCCGGCTGGATATGTCGGAATATATGGAGAAGCATACCGTCTCCAAGCTGATCGGTTCGCCTCCCGGCTATGTGGGCTATGACGAGGCAGGGCAGCTGACGGAGAAGATCCGTCGTCGTCCCTACGCCGTGGTGCTGTTCGACGAGATCGAGAAGGCCCACCCGGATGTGCTGAACATCCTGCTGCAGGTGCTGGACGATGGCCGGATCACTGACGCACAGGGAAGAGTGGTGAACTTCGAGAACACCATCATCGTCATGACCTCCAACGCCGGCTCTGAGGGCCGCATTTCCAGCCTGGGCTTTGGGCGCAGCGGTGAGGATCAGGTGAAGGATAAGACTATGGGCGCGCTGCGGGAGTTCCTGCGGCCGGAGTTCATCAATCGGGTGGACGAGATCATCACCTTCCAGCATCTGACCAGGGATCATTTCCTTGGGATCGCGGATATCATGCTCTCTGAGCTGGTGGAAAGCCTCCAGGGTCGTGGTCTGACGCTGACTTGGGAAGAGTCGTTGCGGCAGCATTTGGTGGAGAAGGCTTTTTCTACCACCTATGGCGCAAGAAATTTGCGCAGGACCATCCAGCAGGAACTGGAGGATCCGATCAGCGAAGCGATCATCGACAGCTTCGAAAAGCCCATCAGCCGCATCCACGTTCGTGTGGTGGACGGCAAGGTGACGCTGGATACCTTTGGATGATATGAAAATGGCTGCCGCAAGCGATCGTCTTGCGGCAGCCTTTTCTCGTTATGCAGATGATGGTCTTCAGGTCTCCCGGACTTCGGTGAATTCCCAGGTGTTGCCCAGGACGTTGGCGATCCGGCTGCCACAGTAGGCGCAGGTGGTGTCGCCGAAGCCCAGGGGGGCACTGCAATTGGGGCAGTTGGCGGCAACGGAGCCGGATCGGTCAGGGAGGATGAAGGTGTAGTATAGGTCGTAGCGGCGCTGGATGGTGCGGTCGTTCTCTTTGGCGCAGGTGGCCGCCTGGAACACGATGCATTTTTGCGCGGTGGAGCGCAGGTATTTGGCGATCACCACGTTATGTACCCGGAACCCTGTCTGGTGGCCGAAGCGGCGCTTCAGCTCGTCTCGGACATAGGTCTTGGCAAGGTCCACGTCGAAGTCCGGAAAGTCCTTCAAGATCTTGGGCAGGAGCAGACTGTCGCATCCGCTGAGACTGCGGGGGGTGTCCATATTGGAGGTGTCGATCTGCTTCAAAGCGCCGATCATATCCGTGGTGCCGAAAACGTCTCTTGAAAAACGGCGGATCTTCCTTCGGACGTATCGGACCAAAAGCCAGATCGCAAACGAGACAGCTAAGAACCCGCCAATGAGCCATAAGATCGCTTCCATGATATCCCTTCCTTTCCTGGATATCATACTACTTTTTTCCTCCTGACGCAACCGCTATTTTTTGCGGAGCCGGCGGGGGCAAGCCCCCGCCTTATACAAGATCGATGGCGCTGGTTCACATATCCAGCTTGTTTTCCAGCTTTTGTCCCAGCTTATTGGCGGCATCCTCCACTTTCGTGGCAGCCTTCTCAGCGAGCTTTCTTGTGGGGTCGTTCTTGGGCATCATCATGATCGCCACCGCTCCCGCTGCGGCTCCGATCCCCATGGAAAGGGCCAGTCCTTTCATGGTCATCTTTCTCCCTCCCTTCGACAGTAGTATGCCCAAAGGAAGGAGGAGAGAGGCTGGAAAGTTTGATATGTATCCCCGGTCACTGCCGGGGAAGGGTACGTTTGGTCGCATCGGTATCCTCAGTGGGGCTTGTGGTGCTGGGCTCCGTGGGGGCTGTGGTTGGAGTCGTAGGACGTGTCGTGGGTGCTGTCGTAGGATCAGTGGGGCGAGTGGTCGGGGAAGTGGTCACCGTGTTCTCGGTGCTTTCACTGGGGACCTGGTCGTCCATGGGTCTGCGGCATCCGGTCATGATGGTTGCGGTGAGCAGCAGGACCAAAGCGAGGATGCTGGCCTTTTTCATGATATCCCTCCTTATGAATCGATACATGTTCAGTATCCCCATATCGACGGATATTAGTCTGGGAATTTCACGATAGAGTTAGCGAAAGCTAACCAAAATGTTCGGGATTTTATGGTTTTCTTGTTGCATTTTCAGTATTCTATATGTATAATGTAAGATATCAATATAGAGAAGGAGAGTTCTTTACTATGAAGAAGCTCGCTGTTAAGAAAAATTCTGAATGTATGGCTTGTCTGGCCTGTGTGGAGGCTTGTTCCAAGGCTTTTTACAAGGAGTTCGACGAAGATCTCAGCTGCATCCGCATCGTTGCCAAGGGCGCTGGCGCCAAGCCCATGACCTGCATCCAGTGCGGCAAGTGCATGAAGGCCTGTGAGCATGAGGCCATCACCCAGAATCCCAAGACCGGCATCTACATGATCAATAAGAAGAAGTGCGTCAGTTGCGGCAAGTGTGTCGAGGTCTGCCCCATGAAGGTCATGGTGCTGAAGCCCGAGAACCCCGCTTCCAAGTGCATCGCCTGTGGCATCTGCGTCAAGGCTTGCCCCATGGAGATCCTGGAGATCGTGGAGAAGTAAGAAGGTATGAAGAAAGCCCTGTTGCGTGTGATGCAACAGGGCTTTCGTTATGCCATATGGCTTTGGAGGTCATGGAGGATGGTCTGCTGGTCTTCCGGGGCGATGTAGTAGTGTCCGGCAGTCTCGAAGATCCGAAGAGTGACGGTGGGGAGGTCCCGCAGGTATTTTTTCGACTGCATAGATACCAGCTCATCTTCCTTACCCAGGTAAACGTTGCAGGGGATATGGATATCCTGGGTATGCTTCCGGCAGTAGCTGCTCAGTCGCAGCAGCTCCCAGAAGCGGGGGATCCAACGGATATATGGGAGGATACCAGGGGTCAGGGCGATGCCGGTCTCTTTGGCGTTGATGGCTTCGTGGGGGTCGTCCAGGTTGGGGCTGCCCCGGGACAGGCGCAGACTGCGGGGGATCATTTTCAGACGGACGTGGGGGCGCAGAGGCACGTTGAACAGCATCAGGGCATAGATCTTGGGATAGCAGGGGAGGGCTTCGATGGCCAGCAATGTACCCATAGAGTAGCCCATCAACAGGATGCGGTCGTAACGCTTCGACAGGTCCTGCAGCGTCTCGTGGACCTGGGCCTTCCATTTTTTCATGGAGGTCTGGGCAAAGGCTTTGGGGTCGCTACCGTGGCCGTCCAGGAGGATGTTATAGATGGACCAGCTGTCATCGAAGTGGGGGATCAGCCAGTCGAAGCGGCGGGGACTGCCGCAGATGCCGTGGATCATCAGCACCGCCTGGCGTGCGTTGGGCTGTTCTTTGATGTAGGGTGAATGCATGACAGTCTCCTTTCTTGGGGGGTGGTTCGACTATCCTATGGATCTAGTATAGCTTTATTTACGTCATTTTGCAAGACAGGATGACGATATGATCGGATCAGCGAAAAATACAGTTGACGCAGTGTCAGGATCTTCGTAAAATCTAATCAGTATCCTATCTGTTGAAGGAGGACGACATGGGGATAAAGAATAAGATCGCGCAATATCGCCAATTCAAGGATGGCGTCAGTCATTGCACCTTCGATCCGGAGGGGCCGGGGGTGGTGCGCATCCATTTGGTGCCGCCCAAATTCCGGATCTTCCGCTCTAGTGCGTACATCGTGATCCTCAATGGGTATTATCTGCTGCCCATCGGCTATTCCTGGGCGCTGATCCTGTCCTACTTCATGAAGGAGGTCGACCGGTTCCATGGGAGACCGATCAGCGCTTCTGACGAAGAGAAGATCGTGGCCGATACCGTCCGCAATGTCCGAAGGGTGTATCCTTCGGTGTCGGAGGATGAGATCCGGGAGGATATGGAGGTGCTGCTGGGGGTGCTGTTCGCGGTGGCCCGGGGCGGCGATCCGGAGCTGGAGATCGAGAAGCTGTCGATCCGTGCTTATGGCAAGCATATGACTGCGCCCCATCGGATGGATCTGATGGTCAGCGCCATGACGGATGGGGACGGCAAATGGCAGTGCAACCAGAAGTGCTTGTTCTGCTATGCGGCTGGGCAGAAGATGGCGGCCAGCAGGGAGCTTTCCACCCGGCAGTGGAAACAGGTCATCGACCGGCTGGAAGCGGTCCGGGTGCCCATGGTCACATTTACCGGTGGTGAGCCTACGCTTCGCAGTGACATCGCGGAGCTGGTGGGCTATGCGAAGCGGATGGTGACCCGGTTGAACACCAATGGTGTCGCGTTGACGCCGGAGCTGGTCCGGGAGCTGAAAGCGGCCGGACTGGACAGCATCCAGGTGACGCTGTATTCCCATGATGGAGCTGTCCACGATATGCTGGTGGGAAGTAGGCATTTCACAGATACGGTACAGGGGATCCGCAATGCGGTGGCGGCTGGGTTGGACATCAGCGTCAACACGCCGTTGTGCCGGAAGAATGCGGACTATGATAAGACCATCGCCTTCATCCACTCTTTGGGCGTGCGGTTCGTCACCGTCAGCGGCTTGATCTGCACGGGGAGGGCTGGGGTGAACCACGAGGCGTATGATCTTTCCCAGCAAGAGCTTTGGCAGATCGTTGGGAAAGCCAAAGACTACTGCGACAAAAACGGGATGGAGATGGATCTCACTTCTCCCGGTCTGATCCCCAAGGAGAAGCTGGAAGATCTGGGGATGAACGTTCCCATGTGTGGTGCCTGCCTGAGCAATATGGCGATCGCTCCGGATGGTACGGTGGTCCCTTGTCAGAGCTGGCTGGGAAATGACGCCGGTTTGGGCAACATCCTGGAAGATCGCTTCAAGAAGATCTGGAAGCATCCCATGGCGGTCAAACTGCGACGTATGACGGAGGAACAGGCTTTGAAATGCCCTTTCAGAACGAAGAAGGGCGGTGACTTGACATGAAAAAGGGACGGGTCAACGCAAAATACGATGAGGCCTACACCAAGGCGAACCGCACCTTCCCTATAAGCAAGACGATCCTACTGGTGGTCATCCTAATGGTCCAGATCGGGATCATCGTGGCGGCGTTCCGGTTCGAGCCAAAGCCTCAAGATATCATCCGGCAGTATGATGTGACCGTGGAAGCCTGCGAGGACGGCTCGCTGGATATCTCCTATCATTTCGTATGGCAGGCGGTGGATACCTCTGAGGAGCTGACCTGGATCGAGATCGGTATGGCCAATGAGAACTATTCGGTGTATCCTGAGTCCGTGTCGGATACCATTGGGAAGTATACGCAGTCAGATGATGACGGCGCAGTGTATCTGGTACTGGATCTGGATCGGGCTTATGTCGGCGGCGAGGTGCTGGAATTTTCCTTCAAGGTCAATCAGAAGGATATGCTTTGCAAGGATGGCGACGGTTATTTCTATGAGTTCGTCCCCGGTTGGTTCAATTCCACGCCTGTGGAGCGGTATACCTTCCGTTGGGCGGATGATGGGATGATCCGGTCGGTGTCCGGCGGAGCGCGGCAGGGGGGTCATTACATCTGGAGCGGCAGCTTCGGGTGTGGCGGCTATGAGATGATGGCGGTGCGCTACGGGCAGGACAGCTTCGATGGATGTGGCACCGTGTCGTATCAGGCGTTCGATGACAGTGAGGCGTACGATTCCTTGAGCGAGGATAAGACCGCTATGATCGTGATGGCGTTCGTGGGAGCGGCGCTTCTGATCATCATCCAGGTCTGGATCGTGGATAGTGTGGTCTCCTATCACCGCGGGCGGGGCTTCCTGACCGGGCATGGCTATTACGTCCACGCCTATGGCAGGTCCAATCCTCATTACATCCGGGAAAGAGACAAGTATAACGCCAAACACGCGGGACGCTTCGGCGGGCGTGGCGGCGGTGGATGCGCCTGTGCTTGTGCCTGCGCCTGCGCCGGTGGCGGAAGAGCCGGGTGCAGCCAGAAGGATACCTTTGGGAAGGCGACCTAAGGGATCCCTGCAGGGGCTCTGGAGCATTTGTGCATCGTTACTTTTCGGAACGATCAGCGGCAGAGCCGTTGACAGGTCCTTCCTGGGATGTTATGATAAGGGAGATTTGGACGAAAGGGGCGGGGTGGATCATGATGAACCATGGTGTGTATCATATCTGCAGATCTGATAGCCTCGCTTCTGGTGTGCGCATCCGGTGATGGATGGCATCCAGCTACCATGCTTTGAACGGCGCAGGCATCGGGCCTGCGCCGTTTTTCATCACGATAATTAGGAGACGTTGTATATGGATAGTGCTGTACTGCTTAGAACCGAGAGGACTACGATCCGTCACATCGCGGCGGATGACTGGAGACCCATCAAAGATATTTGGGTCGACTTCAATGCATCTAAATATGCTCGATATGATATGCCCCATATCACCGAGGATGCCAATGTTCAGGTCCGCATCGCCAAGTGGGCGGCGGCCAACAGTGGAACGGATCATATGTTCTTCGCAGTCTGTTGCGAGGAGGTCGTGATCGGTTATATCGCGTTCAATAGACGGGAGGATGGCTATGAGATCGGCTATTGCTTCCATTCCGCGTACCACGGGAAGGGATACGCCAAGGAAAGCCATCTCGCGCTGTTCGATCATATGAGGACGCTTGGTATAACGAAATTCTATGCCGGAACGGCGATCGATAATGGACCGTCTGTCAAGTTGCTTACTTCTCTTGGATTCAGGCTGGTCGGGCGTGAAAAGGTTTCTTTCTATAAGGATGAAATGGGGAATGACATCGTTTTCGAGGGTGGTATTTTTGAGATGGAATATCCCGATTATACGATCATCCCCTATGACGAGAAGTGCGGGACGATATGATCTTCATGGTCCCGGAAGCAAAAGATACACTCGGGCGGGTCCCCAGGCTGAATGAGGATCTTCCGGATGATCAGAAGAATTATCTGGACAGCGGTGATATGTTCTGGCTGGCGATCGACGAGCAGGACAGAGTTGTCGGGTGCGTTGGCTACAACTCCATCCCCGGCACCACTGAAGCGAAGCTCCATCGGCTTTATGTCAAGGACGCTCAGAAGCGCCGGGGTATCGCTTCCAGCATGATGAAGAAGGAACTGTAACACAGA
This sequence comes from Oscillospiraceae bacterium, assembly GCA_017456045.1. Lineage (GTDB taxonomy): Bacteria > Bacillota > Clostridia > Oscillospirales > Oscillospiraceae > Faecousia. Next base: position 14,358 of record JAFTKE010000194.1, on the reverse strand, counting down.
AACGATGGGGTGGATGTGATGAAAGCAATGTTGACAAGCTCACTTGGCGGGTCGAGTAAGGTGAACGGGATCAGAGTACCGTCCGTGTTGATCCAGCACAATGGGCTGTTAGATGAACTTAGATCGATCTGGATACCGAATGCAAAAGTACTCATCATTTGTGCCGATCCCAGCGATTATGAACAGAATGATAGCATTTGCGCTTGCCTGAAGGAGGCCCTTCCCATGAGTGGGTTGAGCATTTCGCACATTGATATGTGTGATGATAGAGATCTGCATACTGCTGAAGATTTGGAAAGCGTAGATGTCCTCCTTTTGGCAGGTGGTCATGTGCCTACGCAAAATAGGTTCATGGAACAGCTCCGTTTGAGAGAACGGTTACGGGGATATGATGGGGTCATTATCGCTTGGAGCGCTGGTTCGATGAACTGTGCGGATATCGTTTATGCTGCTCCCGAACTTGAAGGTGAAACGATCGATCCTTTATATGAGCGATGGATAACGGGGCTTGGAATGACCGAAATCAACATTTTGCCGCATTTTCAAAGTCTTAAGGATGAATGCTTGGATGGTCTGCGTTTGATCGAGGATGTCATTTTTCCGGATAGCGTTGGTCATGAGATGATCGCGTTGAATGATGGAAGCTATATAATGATTGTTGACGGGAAAAAGACATTGTTCGGAGAAGCGTATATGATCAAGGATGGACATCAATGGCAAATTTGTGAGGATGGAGGATCCCTCTCATTATAAGCCGGTAGAACAGGGGACGGTTCGAAACCACTGAAAAAGCCCTGTCTATAGAACCGTCCCCCTGTCTACTAAAGTAAGGTGAGCATGATGATAACGAAGGAACAGTACCTTTCAGAGCCGTGCAAGGTCGCGTCGATCCCATACTGGAAAACAAAGTCCATTGCAATCCCAGATAGCATGAAGATTCTGCACCAAGATGATTTCGACGAAATAGAATTCCGGCAGTATATAGACGAGCCTTATTTCAGACTGAGCCACAATTTGCATGGATTGACCGCACCGATGCTGCCGCAAGGCTATTCGCTCTGCAAGGCCACTCTGGGTGATTTTGCAGTACATATCAACGGTTGCTATGACAACATCGGTATTACGGAAGCGGAATTACGGAGCTACACCGCCCGTCCTGTGTACGATGCAGCTCTATGGCTGGCAGTCAAGGACGATCAGACCGGAAATATCGTGGCAACCGGCATCGCCGAGCTGGATCTCGAGATTGGTGAGGGCGTGTTGGAGTGGATCCAAGTATCCAATGGCCATCGTGGAAGCGGGCTGGGCTGCTACATTGTTTTTGAGTTGCTGTGGCGAATGAAAGACACCGCCCAATTTGCCACTGTATCCGGTCAATGCAACAATACTACCAACCCCGAAAAGCTATACCGCAAGTGCGGCTTTACAGGCTCCGATGTGTGGCACATTTTGAGAAAGTGAGAACGGCCATGAGGATCAACAAAGAATTGATTGGACAACGAATCATCATTCGGAATTATGAGAAGTCTGATTTGGACTTCTTGACGGGTATGTGGTTCGACGAAGAAAACGGTAAGTACATGAGCGACCCTACCGCAGAGTATGTCGATGAAGTCTTTCAAAAGGCTCTGGATACCCTGGGTGAAAGCCAGCTCGGATATTATCTTGTGATCGTACTTGCCGACACGATGGAATCGATTGGGTCTTTCTGCATTTTTCCGGATGAAGATAAAAAGGTGTATGACATTGGCTACTGCATCCACAAAAAGTATTGGAAAAATGGCTACGGTAGCGAAGCGGTTTCCTTGGCGCTTGATTGGCTAAAGGAGCAAGGCGCAGATAAAGTCACGGCGGAAGTGGCAGTCGATAACATTGCTTCGAACGCTCTGTTACGAAAATTCGGCTTTGAAGTTGAGAAAAAGACTGAGTTCAAAAAGTACAATATGGATGTCCGTTTTAACAGCTATATTTACGCCAAGGCGCTTCTTAGAACGATCAACATTATCCCCATGGTCACTGACGAGGATATGGACGGCAAAGGCTATGTCCATTGGAGATCCTGGCACGAAACCTATACCGGACTGATCGACCCGGCCTACATGGAAAAGATTACGCTGGAAAAGTGTGTAGACATGGCGCACAGGTGGCCGCAGAACATGATGGTCGCAAAGGACGGCGACAAGGTTATCGGCTTTGTTGGCTACGGTGAGCATCGTGACGATGCCCTTGCTGATTGCGGCGAAGTGTTTGCCATCTATGTGCTTGCGGACTACTACGGCAAGAAGGTCGGTTATGCGCTGATGAACGCAGCATTTGAAAAGCTGGCAAAGTACAAGAAGATCGCCGTTTGGGTGCTAAAAGGCAACGATAGGGCTATCAAGTTCTATGAAAGATATGGCTTCCGGTTTGACGGAACAGAAAAAGAAATCATACTCGGTATACCGAATACGGAATTGAGGATGGTTTATGAGAAGCAAAACGCACAGGCTTTGTATGAATTTGCTATGAAGCACATCTATGGCGATGGTGTTCCGGAGGATAATGAGCTGGCTGTGAAACTGTTGACCCAGGCACATGAAATGGGTCATGTGGTAGCCACTTATAACCTGGGCATCTGCTATCATTATGGTTACGGCACCGCCGTGGATCTGGCGAAAGCCTTTGATCTGTACCTGGAGGCCGCCAATGGTGGTCATGGGAAGGGGATGGAGCTGGTTGGGCGATTCTATAACCGGGGCATCTATGTGGAACAGGATCGGGAACAGGCAGGATACTGGCTTCAGAAAGCGATGGAAAGCGCTGATCCGGATGCGGTGGAGGAAGCGAAGAAAGAACTACTTTTTGATCTTTGAGCGATGGGGAGTGATGTAATGTTTGAAAAAGTCGAATTTACCAATATGTGTATGATATGCGACCAAAACAAAGTCGTTGTTATAGACAGGAAAAAGAAGGATTGGCCAGGTATCACCTTTCCGGGCGGTCATGTGGAGTTGGGAGAATCGTTTACGGATGCGGTGATCCGTGAGATCCGAGAAGAAACAGGGCTAAAAATCGATTCCCCCCAATTGTGCGGGATAAAAGATTGGTATGAGGATCGATGCAGATATGTCGTGCTTTTTTATAAAACGACTCGTTTTGAGGGGGATCTGCATCCTTCTGAAGAAGGGGAGGTCTGGTGGGTGGATATCGATGAGCTTCCTGACCTTGACCTCTCCCTTGATATGAACGATATGCTCCGTGTTTTCATGGAAGATGGATTGAGCGAGTTTTTCTATTTCCAAAATGGCAACGAGTGGCTATATGAGTTGAAATAGGAAAGATAGTTGGCTTATTTCCAAACGAAGGGGATATCGATCAGAAAGGATAAGTGATATGAACTACGATTGCGGTTTTACCAGAGGTGACCGTTGGTTTCGGTATCGGGCGGCGGCGATCATCGTGGAGGATGGGTGTGTGCTGTTCGCTCAGAATGATCGGGACGACTATTTATACAGCGTCGGCGGCGCTGTGGAGATGTGCGAGACTGCGGAGGATGCGGTCCGTCGTGAGGTGTTCGAGGAGACCGGGGTCCGCTATGAGGTGGATAGATTGGCGTTCATCCATGAGAATTTCTTCGAGGGCGAAGGAAGCCTGCAGGGTCTTCAATGCCATGAGGTGGCGTTCTACTTCCTGATGAAGCCCAGAGGGACGAAGGAGCTGGACAGTCACAGCACCACGTCGGATGGCTTACAGGAAAGGATGGTCTGGATCCCGATCCCGGATCTGGAGAAATACCGGCACTTCCCCGATTTCCTTGGAGAGATGCTGAAGGGGATGTCTGAGCGGTAGCCGTAGATGATGAAACAGTCCTCGATCCGCTCCCCGGGAATGTGTATCTTTTTCAACATGCTAAAGACGACCTCTTCGTTTTGAGGTGTGCATTGGATCTTCAGCTGGTCGATATCCTTGTATGCAGTTGGCTCGGAGCCAAAGTGGGTCCAGGTGCTTTCCCACTGGGATGAATGACCGTGGGTGGTCTTGATCATCCATGGTATGGCGATATCTGTAGAGCGTTCTAACTCATAAAACGCTTTGAACAGTTCGTTCCATTTCGTATCGTTCATCGAGATCCTCCTTGGTTTGGCTCGTCATGTCAGAAGAGGAGCGTTGTGGATAGAAAAGAAAGGAACGATGATCTCCTGGCGGACATCCTCGTTCCTTTTGGCACATCCGAGAGGATTCGAACCTCCGACCTGCCGCTTAGGAGAACGAACGATACGTTTTTTGGTGGTGTAGTTTGGTCTATCACGACACTTTTAGTTCAGGAAACTAACCATTTGCCCCCGAACTCCTTACTTTTGGCTTCATGTAGTATTACGCACTCCATCTTGTTTTTTGGGCTCTAATTAGCAAAAAATTAGCAGAACCCTATCTATATATTTGAAACTCTACGAAAGGATGGCTTACTGGCCCTCCTCATTTTTTTTTGCACAAATGAACCTTCCGATATGATGAGGAAAAGTTTTTTGGGGGAGGGATTCGGGAATAAAGCGACTCGCTCTGTCATATTTGACTGAAGATGTCTTCTGTATTTAGCACATAGCGCATTGTTCTTTTAAGTAATGGAACGCCTTGCCTAGGGCCGATTGTGGTGCTGCTGTTCTGGAATTGACCCATGAGGACATGGCACCTAAGACAGGTTTTGACTACTTCAGCCAATCTTCATAATGCTCTTCTGCTGTTTTGTCTGCGATTAAGGAGAGATAAGGAAATGCCATTAAGGCTAGTTGGTTAGCGACACCAACTGGCTTTCAGAGAATCACTAATCTTCCTTATGGTATGCTTACACCTTTGGGTGCATCTATCATAGACTGGGAACGAATGGACGAAGTGTGGATGGACGCTTGATATAAGAACAGATGTCGTCCGAAAAAACATATGAGCTGTTGTACAGACATATTACTTGACAACCTGAATGACCCGTGGTACTATATCCTAGTATTTTACCCAAGGTTAACGAAGCCGTGCGTATCATTTTGCGCTGAAGGGGAAGCAGCAACACTCGCTGCTTATGTAGACTATGCTGTAATCTTATTCCGAAATCCTTAGAGTCCAGAAGGGTTAGTTGGTCGCACGAATGCTTGCGTATCGTATCAGTCCAGCTATGATACACGGGCGGTGGATTTCGTTTTTTTATTTTACGGCGTAGTTTTATTATGGTTGTTTGTGGTTAAAACTAAATCTTACGGACATAGAATACTGCCCCCTCTGATACCATGATGATATTGATGCTCCAAATGTGGCTGGCACAGGAATGCATTTGGTGACCCCACAAAACCAAGAGAACCATAGCCGAAAAAACACAAAGGGCGGACATATGATAGATATGTAATGGAATGTGTTTGTTGTGCATGGAAAGGGAGGAATAGATATGTGCAAAAGTATAGATGTTGCCGTGGCAATGCTAAACAAATCCATTGATTATGCGTTCGAGTATAATGAGCCTAAATATTATATGGATTATGTAAAGCTTCACAAACTGCTATATCTAGGCCAATGTTATATCCTTTCAAGATATGGACTGCGACTTTTTGAGGAAGATATCACCGCTCATAACTGTGGACCTTATGTAGATGGTATCGGAACAATCCCGGCCAATTATGGTTTTGGGGTTATTAAAGAAAAGATTCAAGGAGACAATAGCAAAGGAATAATTTATTTGCCATTGACATTCTCCCGGGATGAGACCGTAAATGAAATTTTGAAAGAGTTTGGTATGTGCACAACCGATGAAGTTGTCAGAATTACAAAAGAAACCATTCCATTCAAAGGAAAAGAAGGAATGTTTGATAACCACCCTTCTATTTCAAAAGAGCAACTGATAGAAGCTGGAAAGGATTTATTCGTACAAAAATAGAACAGTTGATGCCGTGCCCTTTGCGTATATAGGCACGGCATTACTGTTGTAGAGAGAGGAGAATCACTTTGGATGAAAATAGCTTTGTGGAAAACCTTAGAGCTATTGCAAAGGACGAATTAGTCATTACGCGACATGGTTCGGAAATAGAGGATTACCAACGAAAACAGTTTCTCGCTGTTAAAAGTAGACTTTCAGAAATACATAGCAAAACTCCTGATCTTCTTGACAGGTTAAATTCAGGAATTGTTATTGTCCCCGATAATATTACGCATACAGAAATGGAGAAAGTCGGGATATCCTCGCAATTTTGTTTAAGCTTTATTCAAGATGTACCTGGACTTTGGGATGAAGGTGAAGACCCGTTGCGGGAGATTGTAACAAGGTTTCTTGATCTTACAAACACGCAAGTACAGAATGCATGCCGCCAATTCGAAGTAGCAGAAGCCGAAAAACATGACACAATGATCCTCAATCAATTCACTCAAAAATATACTCAATTCATTGAGGATAGTATGGAAGATATTATTGCAAGGCACGCCTTAATTTCAAAAGAAGTGGTGGAAGCCGCAAAAAATGCAGAAAATGCACGAACCGCGTCGGCCAATGCTGTGCTTGCGTCTAAAAATGCAATAATTGCATCAAGCGAGGCTAATAAAATAGTAAAAAGGACCAAATCTTCAGCTCAATCTGCAATTAAGACAGCAGAAAATGCAGAAAAGACAGCTGACAACATGATTCCCAACATGTTAACAGTTCTAAGTATTTTCGTTGGTATAATTATTGCGGTTGTAGCGTGTTACCTATCGGTTTTACTTTCCGCAGAAGATGTCAAAACAATCAGCGACATTTCAATTCCATTGGCTTTTATGATGGTATGGTTGATGGGACATATCATTCTAATGGTCACATTTCTCTTACTTTACTTAACGTCGAAGCTGACAGGTAAATCACTGGCCTGCCATTGTAAGGAAATTAATTTGTCATCCAGTGGCCGAAGTAATTATTCTAAAAATGTGAGTAGGACGTTTGAATGTAGCCAATGTGTATATAGCAAAGACTGCAACGTTTTGGCTCAATTAAAATCTCGTTTCCCATATATCTATTGGATCAATGTAGTATTTATGATTGGATATCTAGTTCTAACGGTCGTTCATCTTGTTGATTTATATTATGCGGAATGGCTACACACTTTAATTAACGCCAACTGGGGCTCCTTTATTGGATTTTTGATTCTAGCAATTCTGATAATCGTTGGCTCAGTGGTTGTCACTGTCTTTATTTCTAAGAGACGAAAATCCAAATAACCAACATACCAGCACCCACCCCGGGTGCTGGTTATCTTTTATTCACTGGCACTCATCATGGTGTCGACTTCCAAAGATAAGATAAAACATTGATGGAAGACTGATTTTTCTAATATACAGCTCCAGCACCCAAGCCAGGGGTGCTGGTTTTTTATTTGGTACATGTCAGGCGTACAAATGGAGTCGAGATGTGTTTTGAACTGCGCACTTGCGGAAATTTATAAATTTTTATAAAAATTTTTGCGAAATCGTGCCGCACTTTTGGATTTTCGCCATTTATATATTATGAGGGGATCTCATAGAGAGGTAGGTGAATCGTTCAGACCAATCGAGATATCCGCTCAATAAGGAGAAGGGAGGAAAGACCAATGGGGTAGCAGATCGGATCGTAGTTTCATTCGCACAAGTACAAAAAGACTAGAGAGGAGATATGACTATGTTCAAGAAGTTTCGGCAATTACTTAGCATCGTATTGGTGCTGACCCTGGTGTTCAATATGCTGCCGGTGCAGTGTTTTTCGTTGGGGGAAGAGAATCTCGTTGACAGTATGACGGAGTCTGATATAATTGAAGCAGACGATGCCAGCGCCTCTGCTGACGCAGAGGAGATCCTTTCCGCCCAAGTGGTGGGGGAGGATGTGAGCCGGAGAGATGAATTCTATAAGGAATTCGTCATGGATAACGGCTTGCGGCTGGCATCGGTGTATCCTGAGGCTGTCCATTTTGAGAAGGACGGGGCATGGGAGGATATCGATAATACTTTGGTGGCTGCCACACAGGATGGAGTCGCCGGGTATTCTAACACCGCGGGTGTTTGGAACGTCCATTTCCCCGCCCAGCTTTCCGGTGCTAATGTGATCTCGGTGACGAAGGACGGCTATACGGTGTCCTTTGGTATGGCGGGGGCGCTGCGGTCCGACGGCGGTCTGGTGGTGGCTTCCATCGAAAATGAGCTAGGGACCCAAGCGATAGGTGGCTCGTCTACGCTGACGGCTGCCACAGCGCAGCTTTCCACGGCGCAGATCCAAGCGGTGGACACCTCTGCCATGAAAGCGGAGATGGACCATCCGGAGATCGTTCAGGACAAGCTGTATTCCCGGCTGAGCTATCCCACGGTGTACAGCGGCACCAATGTGGTCTACGACCTTTCGGGCAACCGGCTGAAGGAGTCGGTGATCCTCAGCGCCTATGATGATGGGCTGTGGGGCTACCGCTATTCGCTGGATACCGGGGATCTGGTGGCGGTGCTGAACGATGACCAGAGCATCGATCTCGTGGATGCTGGCGGTGAAGTGGTGCTGCATATGCCCGCGCCCTTCCTGGTGGATGATGCAGGGGAATACTGCTACGACATCGATGTGGCGTTGACCCAGAGCGGTGACGGCTACACGCTGGCCTACTATCTGCCCCGGACTTGGCTGGCAGAAGCGGACCGGGCGTGGCCGGTGGTGCTGGATCCTGTGGTGCAGGCGGATACCACCCGGTCTAACATCCGGGATGCCAGTATCTACGAGTTGGGCGCACCTTCGGATTATGACAACAACTACGGTGTGTTGGATGTGGGCCACAATACCAACTACGGTATCATGCGCTCGTTGCTGAAGTACGACGTGCTACCCTCGTTGACTTCAGCAGACATGGTGGTGTATGCCCAGCTGCAGCTGTATAAGCCTAATGATCATAGCACGACCAACGCGGTCCAGGTCCATAAGGTGCTGTCCACCACATGGACCTCTGAGGGCGTGACCTGGTCTAATCAGCCTTCTTTCGATGAGACTGTGGAGGACTTTGCGATCGTACAGAACGCGGGAACCTACCACTGGGATGTCACAGAGGTAGTCCGGGGCTGGTATGAGGACGGTAACAGCGGTTTAATGCTGAAAGCGCCCAACTGGGTGGAGAACACTACTTCCACTTCTTCGTATCGGAAACAGTTCTGCTCTTCGGACTATGGTGAGGCAGTACGGCCGATCTTGGCCATCGTATTCCGGAACAACAACGGCCTGGAGAGCTGCTGGGACTACACTACGACTTCTGCCGGTCGTGCTGGTACTGGCTATGTCAACGACTACACCGGCAATCTGGTGTGGGTACATAGCGACATGGGCTTCGGCGGGAATCGGATGCCGGTATCTATCAGTCACATTTACAATGCCAACGACAGCCAGAAGAACTCTTTTGGTCTGGGTTATGGTTGGAGGACCAACTATAACCAGCGTGTCTATCATTGGGATGAGGGCGCTGCTCTGGGAGACTACTATGTCTGGGAGGATGCTGACGGCACGTTCCACTACTTCCTGAAAGAGTCTACCGGTGTATACAAGGACGAGGATGGCCTGGAGTTGACGTTGCAGACCTCAGGCTTCGATATGGACGGTGCATCTATTGCGATATTTGATAAGAGCGGAAGCGCCAGCTATTTCGATTCGCAGGGCCGGCTATTCAAATTAGCTAATGGTCAAGTCAATGACCAGGCTGAAACAAGTTATATCACGTTTACCTATCTGTCCTCTGACTCTCTGAAGATCAGCACCATCACCGATGGTGCAGGGCGGGTGTACAGCTTCATATATTCCGGCGGCCTGCTCAGTAAGATCCAGTTCAAAGGTACTGGGAGTACCGCTTTGAGCACTGTGTTCTTCTACTATGAGGATTCTACGCTGACACAGATCCAAGATCCGGATGCTAAGCGAGTCACCTACAGCTATACCGGTAATGCCCTGCTGTCCACTGTGCTCGATGTGGACGGGTATATGCTTACCTACGGCTATAGTAGCACTTCCACGGGGGTGCCCAATCGGATCAACTCGATAGCAGAATCTGATGGTACCGCATCAGGAAGTTCCTTGACCGTCGAATATGGAAAAAATCAGACGAAATTTACCGATACGACCGTTGAGGATAAGCCTGTCGTCCAAATCAAGCAGTTCAATAACTGGGGTAACACCATATCGATCCAAGATGATCAGGGACACGCACAGTATGCCAAATACGCAAATAACGATCCCCAAAATGATGCTACCAACAAGGGAAACCAGTTGAAGCTGTCTTCCAAGTTACAGGAGACGGTCAGCAACAGGATGCCGAACAGCAATTTTGAAAACACAGTAGATTGGACTGCAACGTCTAATGCCAGTGTATCCAATGTCACAGGCACATCTTATCTCGGTAGTAGGTCTATGAAAGTGGTCACCTCTACCACAGCGACTGCGGGGCAAGGAGCTTATAAGACTTTCACGGTCACATCAGGGAAAACATACACCTTCTCTGCTTATGTCAAGACCTTGTCCTCTGCTTCAGCGTATTTGTCGATCAGCGATGGAACGACTACCGAGACCAGTGAAGTGCTGGCTAAGAGTACGAACTGGACTCGGCTGGAGGTCTCGATCACCGCTGCCAGTACGACTCTAACGGTGCGTGTACTGACGACTAATGCAGGGCAGTTCTACATCGATTGCGCCCAGCTGGAGCAGTCGGTCACTGCCAGCCGGTATAACCTTGTGGAGAATGGTGACTTCCGCTATACGACAAACTGGAGCGATACTACTCGTGTCCAGTATAGCCCTGGAGCCCCTCAGCTTGACAATAATTGTTTCAAATTAGCAGGCAGCTTGACGGGGACCAAGCGAGTTAGCCAGACTGTATCCGTTAGCGGCAATGCTGGAGATGTGTTCGTATTGGCGGGGTGGGCACTAGGCTACTCTGTTCCGCTGACCGAGGAAGAAAATGCGGACGGAGAAGTTATCCGTCGTCGATTCGGGCTGGTAGTGAACTTCCTGAGCGGGGATACGGTGCAGTCTACCCAATCGATCCAGTTCAACCCCAGCGTGGAAGGGTGGCAGTACGCCTCTGGCGTGATCGTAGCGGACCAGGCTTATGATGGCATCAAGATCCAGTTGGCATATGACTATAATGCCAATGTGGCATGGTTCGATGGCATCCAGCTGTATAAGGAAGAGTTCGGTCATAGCTATGTCTACGATGATGATGGTAACGTGATCAGCGTGACGGATCTTCAGAAGAAGACGACTACATACGAATATAAGAACAATGACCTGACCAAGGCGATCCTGCCCACTGGGGCAGAGTTGTCCTATGAGTACGATGGAAACCACAACGTTACCGAGGCCACCTCTCAGACCGGCGTTGTTTACGAGTTTACCTACGATGCATGGGGTAACAATACCTCAGTGTCCATCGTTAATGGGGACGAGAAAATCACAACTACAGCGACATATACCACCAACGGTAATTATCTACTTAACACCAAGGACGCTGCAGGATATCTGACTCGGTATGGCTACAATGAGCAGACCGGAGTTCTGAATTGGGTGCAGTACCCGGAAGACACGGCGGATACCCGGACGGAGTATACTTACGACAGTATGTACCGTATGGCTTCCGCCGCCGCCACCACGGATACAGGACTCGGTATGAGCGCCAGCTATACGTATACGGACGATCTGTTGACTAAAATCCAGACGCCCAGTACCGCTTATAGCTTCACCTATGGTGATTTCGCCCTGCGCAACACGGTGAAGGCGGGCAATACCACGCTGGCGACCTATACCTATACCACCGATGGGAACAATTATCTGGACAGACTGACCTACGGCAATAACGACTATGTGGACTACACTTATGATGAGCTGGGGCGGGTCATCCAGGACACCTACGAGGATGGCGATACAGTCAAGTACCAGTACGACAACAGCGGAGCACTGGCGACAGTGGTGGATTCTGAAAGTGGTATCACGTCAACTTACTACTATGATCTGATCGACCGACTGTGCAAGTACAAAGAGGCTGGTACGAATTATTCGATCATCTTAGAGTATGGCTTCAATGAGATGAACAACGTATCCTCCGTCAAGGAGAACATCGATGGCAACTCACGGACCACCTCTTATGCTTACGATGAAGATAACCGTGTATCTTCTATCAGTAAGGGAGGGTTTACAGAGACCTATACCTATGATGCCTACAGTCGAATCAAGAACAGGGTCACCACGCAGGATGGCGATGGTCGCCTGACAGAGGAGTTGACCTACCGCACCAACAGTGCAGGGAATGCCACTAATCAGGTGGACACCATGACGATCACCTCCAACGGTGATTACAGCACTTATTTTGTCTATAGCTATGACATGAACGGTAATATCGTTTCTGTCAGGAGCAAAAACAAGACCACCAGCTATGTTTACGATTCGGCCAACCAGCTGATCCGTGAGAACAATGAGGCACTTCGAATCATCTGCTTTCCGGAGAAGTCCAAGCAAAGATCGTTCGTTGCGCCGCAGAAATGGCTACAGTAGACCCGATGGATATTTTGGGTTTCGTACAGGCCCATCTAGAATTTTGCAATGTCACAGTCCACCCTGGGACTATCGTAAAGGTGTCTTCGGAAGACAGCGATGCTTCTCTGACGATGGTACTCCCTTATGATACGGACGTGTGCGAGATCGATGCCGTCCTGGATCAGATCCGGGAAGACAAGTGCGGATACGGACCGGCCGAAAGAGAACGATTCCGTCTCAACTTCGCTGATATCATTTACGGATATTTTCATGACAATGGCCTTCGTCCTGCATCCATGAACTATGATGTAGACGAAGCGGTTTGATGAGCGGCTTTCTATCAAGTTATCCGCTCCTTTATCAGAAAACCCCCAAATAAAAGGAAAGATTAAGCTATGCGACGTATGGGATATCATGTTGTCCCCCATGGCCACCGCTAGAGGGGAAACGGTAGTTGAATGTTTTCGCTTCGAGTGTTATGATGAGGTGAAAAATAGAAAGTTGGTGACAATATGGGCGCACAGAGCTATGCCTTGCTAAGCAACAAGGACGGTTTTACCGTGTTTCAGTTTGGTGAGCATACGATCCGTTTCCGCGCTCCTTATTCCTTGGAGCGGTACACGGAAATCAAGGAATGGGATAATGGGTATATCGTAGTAATGGCAAAATATACGCACAATGTCATTCCTGAAGAAGAATATATTGATCTGGTTCCCATTTTGAAAAACCTGTTTTTCGATCCAACAACCTTTTTATCCCCTATTAAAGGAGTGCGAATTTGCTATGATCATACGGCACGCACATAAAATAAGCTATTCTATTTTAGCCCCGCTTCGGCGGGGCTTTTGCTTTATCCTGTTGCATAAACATAGCTCCGTAGCTACAAATTTTGTTGTCCTTGCTATCGAAAAACCATATTAAGCACAAGAGCTATATTCATGAAGACGAGGAGTTTAAGTGGATAGCTTATTACTTTGTAAAAGGAGAAATCTAAAATGACCTATGAAGAGGCAAGAAGGAATCCGGCTCAAATCCGCATATTTCAGAAAGGCTGCGACAAACAGAGATGGGGCCTGATCAAGTATTGGTCAAATTGTCTTGGCGAACTCCATTACCATGGAAAGTATGACATTACCGAGGCTGAGCTGCCTGGCGAGTTAAAGGCGGCGTACAATTCTGCCTATGGCAAAAGTAAGCTTCGGAGTTATCTGGTGGAAACAGCAGATGGCTATGGCATTTCTTGCGAGATGGCCTTTGATAGCGATTACGCTAAGCGTTTTTGTGTCGCAAACTCCAAGGTCTTCGAATCCATTGTGTCTCAGGTGTTGGTCGGAGCAAGAAATGAAGCTTTAAACGGCTGCGCGATTTACATTTTCGAGGAAACTGATATCGCAGACGAACATGAGATCCTGTTTGTGTTTCCGGCAGACATTGATCCTTCCAGCCTGGAAAAGGCGGATGTGTTTATGCAACAGGTTGAGGATGAGGTGCTATATGCCCTCAAACACGACTGGAAGCGATATTATTATCCCCTGAAGTCGCTGGTGTGCGACGAAGCCGGCTGCCGCGAGGAAGCTGAGTTTGCACAGACTCTGTGCGATTTCGGTGTGGACAAAGAACTGATGGAAGAATTGGGCGTCGGCGAGCTGGCTGGCTATTTGGAATAAGGAGGGGCTGGATATGGAGTCTTATGAGATCCCCAAGGATCTAAACCAGAATGCAGATTGCCACCGCAACGGGCCAGTAGGGTCGTAATCCCTGGCCACATAGCGACATAATCGACGGCCAGATGTTGTCACAATTTCCGGCCAGAATATGGCCGAACCTCCTATAATAGAACCACCCTTCCTTCGGGGAGG
>JAFTKE010000193.1 GCA_017456045.1 Oscillospiraceae bacterium | reverse complement strand
CAAACGAGGGCCGCTGCGTGATGCAGCGGCCCTTGACTTTGGCCCTCCCCTTTGGGGAGGGTGGCCGAGCGTCAGCGAGGTCGGGAGAGGTGCGGTAGCAGGTCACGATATGATGATGGTTTCGGCGGATCCGTAGGACATGATCGCCATCGGCGATCGTGATCTTGCTTCGCAAGATCACGCACCACATCCGCCCCTTCGGGGCACCTTCTCCTCAAGGAGAAGGCTATTTCGGCGGATCCGAATGACCAACGGACCTCTTCCGACCTCGCGACCCTCGGCCACCTTCTCCAGAGGGCTGCGCCCGCTTATCAAGTTTCGGAGCATGACCGGCGAAGCCGGCTCTTAGCGCGGAGATGAAGGCATCGCGCCCCTTTGGGGCGCTTTATATGCTACCCTAAACGTGGATCTATAGGCGTATGTCGATTTTCGGTGCTGTGGTGGGACCTGATATGCGAAATAATAGAGTAAAATAGAATATCACACATCTTTTTCGCCTAAAAGGTGAGTGCCTTTTCAGGGGAGATCGTTGGATCTGACGGAAATTTCGCTTGTATTCAAGGATACGATATGATAGAATGATAATGGAATAGATCGGTCTGTTTGGAGGATGCTTTCGTTTGGGAGCGGATACCAGGGACCGGTATGGACACTTGCCACAAGAAAGGGAAAAGATCATGAGTAAGAGATCTAGAAGCATCGTTTCGCTGATCATGCTGTTCGTCATGATCGTTGGCATGCTCCCGGCGCTTCCGGTATCCGCAGCAGTGGATACCTCGGCGGTGGGGGAGGTCATCGACAGCTATGTCGCAAACAGCGAGACCTTCACACTTGATGAAAGCAGCCGCATCTTCGTGATCGCGGACACGGAGCCCACCGGCGACCTGCTGCAGACCGTCCAGTTGATCGGACGGCAGTATCAGGCGGATGGGCGGCCCACGGCTGAGGCCATGGACATCGTCTGGGGCCCGGAGAGCTGGGTCAACGAGGGCGATATCGTGATCCGTATGGATGCTGCTTCCGGCGTGGCCTCTGAGGGCTACAAGCTGGAGGTGGGCACCATCGCCAAGATCACCGCCAGTGATGTGCGGGGCCTGATCTACGGTGCCAATATGCTGCAAAAGCATCTGCGTTACGCGGATTCCAACTCCATCCAGGGATTCACGGCTTCGGATGTACCGGATACTGTGCAGCGCGCCGTCAGCCTGGACTGCGGCCGTAAGTACTACACCAAGGATTGGATCTGCAACTTCATCCGTGAGATGTCTTGGATGGGCTACAACACTTTGCAGTTCCACTTCTCCGATGACTCCGGCTTCCGGTTCGATCTGTGGGACGAGGCTTACTATCAGGGCCAGTTCCAGCCGAAGAACGACTTTTCCTGGGTCTGCGGCTCCAATTACACCTCCTGGACCCTGGCCGCCTACAAGAACGACGCGGATAAGGGCAAGTATCTGACCACCGCTGAGGTGGTGGAGATCCTGCAGACTGCCGCTGAGTACCACATCGAGGTGATCCCTTGCTTCGATAGTCCCTCCCATCTGGACTACATGACCTGGACCTTCGAGCAGAACTACGATTCCAACCCCGATTACTCCTTCTACTCCACCTATGACGACAAGACCTACTATGCCGCGGATGTGGATGGTATCATCAACTATACCAATTCCCGGGACTGGTCCACGGATCTGAAGTGGCCCTACTACTCTGCCGTCAACGTCAAGGGGGATCTGGCTAAGGCCTTCATCTTCGAGCTGTATATCGACATCGCCAACTTCTTCAAGGAGTATTCCGGCTCTGACCACATGAGCGTCGGCGCGGATGAGGTGCAGCTGAGTACGTCGAACATCTCTTCCTATTATAGCTACGCCTGGGGCTATGCCGATTTCGTGAGTTACATCAATGAGCTGAACGCCCTTCTGAACTCCATGGACTACACCATGCGGATGTACAACGACTTCCTGGGCAGTACCAGCTATGGCGCTTCCAACTACACCTACGCGGACAATATCCAGATCCAGTACTGGGATTCTCCCTTCAACCCCAGCTCCAGTACCGCCAGCGACCATACGGAGCCGGTGAGCTACTATGTGGACGAGGGGCGGATCATCTATAACTGTATCCAGACCGGCACCTATTACGCCCTGCGTAAGACCAGCGCCGGGTCCGATGCCCGAAGCGTTCGGAACCGCCAGTGGACCTTCTACCATGCCAATGAGGAGGACATCTGGAACGAGTGGTACTCCGCTGATATCAGCGAGAAGGGCGACTACTCCGAGGATGTGGCGGACGTTCCTGCTGCCAATCTGGGCGGTGCTTACTTCCTGATCTGGTGTGACTACGCCTGTGTCAGCACCGAGAAGGAGATCTGGAACGGCTGCTACGATACCGACGGCAGCGGCGAATACTACAGCCTCCGGGATCGTATGTGGTCCAACATCACGAAGCAGTGGAACTGGGATGTGAACGACACCCTGTCCTTCACGGATTTCTGCACCATCCGGGACGCCTATGGCGACCATCCCGGTATCGGCACCACCACCGATTCCTGCGCTGAGCCTACGCTGCTGCCTGCCGCCACCGAGATCAAGTCCGGCTATGCCGGCAGCTGCACCAGCTATGGTGCCTATGGTGAGGTGGCTGTGACGGCGGTGAGTTCTGTCATGAGCCTGCCCTGCGACAGCGCTACCGAGGCCACCTCCACTGTCCTGGAGACTGCCGGCAGCGGCGATGTGTACACCGTCATCGGCATCTATGAGAACACCGTTGCAGAGCTTTGGTACAAGGTGATCACCAAGACCGGCGTGGTGGGCCATATCCTGGCATCTAACACCCGGTATGTGGCGGATCTGACCGATGACATCACGCTGAGTGGTGCGGCGTACCCCTCCGGCCATGTGGTGGGCAACTACTTCCTGGTCCGGGGCGATATCGCTGCTACCCGGAACACCCTGACCAGCGTGGCGGTGTATATCCATGATGGCTTCGGCCTGGATGGCACCAAGCTCACCGGCGCTTCCGATACGGTGACGGATAACGCCTATACCCTCCTGAACAGCACTATCGACAATGCTACCGACTTCGGAAGCATCAGTGCCGGTCAGTACACCTATGCGATCAGTGCCGACTATACCACCAACTACGTTTCCGATGGGGCCGTGGTCAGCAAGTCCGGCACGGTGGTCCTGATGGAGAAGTGCTTCATCGCTTTGGCGACAGCCGTGGATCAGTCCACCTGCAGCCACAGCTACACCGAGACGATCCTCCATGCCGCTACCTGCATCGCCGGAGGCACTAAGGTGTTCTCCTGCTCCAAGTGCGGCTATGTGTACGAGGAGGACATCGTTTCCGGTGGACACTCCTACGAGAGTGAGACCATCGGGGCTACCTGTCAGGAATATGAGAAGGTGCGTTACACCTGTCTTCTATGTGGCGATAGCTATGATGTTTATCCTGAGCATCTGTATTCTGATTGGCAGACGGCGAAGCCGGAGGGGGTCTCCGACGAGCTGATCCAGACCAAGCAGCAGTACCGCTACTCCGACTACGAGACCACCACCTCCACTTCCGCTGCCCTGGATGGCTGGACCCAGACCGGGTATAAGTGGGTGGCTTCTTCCACCGGGAATGTCCAGTACGTCAACAGCTGGCCCTCCGGTTTCTCCACCAGCAGCTCCCTGTACACCCAGTACAACAACAAGGCCAACAAGGTGTCCGCCTCCGAGACGGAGACCACCAAGCGGGTGATCGACTCCGACGCGATCGGCGGCTACCTGTACTATCACTGGTGCTACAGCAATTCCTATTACTCTGTGGCAAGCAAGAGTGGCAGCTATACCACCTTCCATGCTTACTACAGCACCACGAACCCCAGCAGCTACACCTGTGACCCCTCGGATATGAGCTACTGCACCTATCATACCAGCTGCTCCAACTCCGACTGGTTCTTCGTGGCCAACGTCTACACCCAGAGCTACACCGACTACGACAAGCACTACACCTTCGAGCGGTGGACCGACTGGTCTGACTGGTCCGACACCGCTTACGCCGCCTCCGACATCCGGAAGGTGGAGAGCCAGACCCTGTATCGCTATGTGGATGGCGAGTATGCCGCCCACACCTATGATGCCAGCGGTGTCTGCACCCTGTGCGGTGCCAACTGCCCCCACAGCTATCAGAACAATATCTGTGTGGACTGCGGTCTGGCGAAGCCCCAGTACGACTACTACCTCTTCGGCTGGATCAACGGCGCCAACTACGCCTGCGAAGAGGATGCTGCCAACCTGGGCGAGTACAAGTTCGTGGACGGCCAGGTGGTGGTGTTCTTCACCGAGGACAGCTATGTGGGCGTGAAGGCTTCTGACAACGCCACCTACTATATGACCGAGGGCTGGCAGGGCTATGTGTCTTCTGTCACCCTGTACAACACCACGAAGTTGACCACCGCCGATAAGCTGTTCGTGCCCGGCGGCACGGAGGTCACCTTCACTCTGACTGACAATGGCGACGATACTTATGTACTGAGCTATGTGGCGGTGGAGTGCGACCACGCCAGCCACACCACTGAGGGCGTTTGCACCGTCTGTGGTGATACCGTGGAACACAGCTACGGCACCAGCGGCTTCTGCGTCTGCGGTCTGGAATGCGAGCATGATATGCAGGAGGGCTCCTGTACCATCTGTGGCAAGGAGTGCGTCCATACCTATCAGAACAATGTTTGTACCATCTGCGGCCAGGCGAAGCCTGTTTACGACTACTATCTGTTCGGCTACATCAACGGTGCCAACTACGCCTGCGAGGATGACTACGCCAACCTGGGCGAGTATCTGTTCGTGGACGGCAAGCTGGAGGTCCGGTTCGAGTCCGACAGCTATGTGGCGGTGAAGGCCTCCGACAATGCCCACTGGTACATGACCGCCGGCTGGCAGGGCAACGTCACCTCCGCCACCCTGTACAACACCGAGACGATCTCCAACGCGGACAAGCTGTTCGTCCCCGGCGGGAAGCTGGTCACCTTCACTCTGGTGGACAATGGGGATGATACCTATGTGCTGAGCTATGAGGCAGCTTGCCCCCATGACAGCCATGACACGGACGGCATCTGCGCCGCCTGTGGCGAGACGGTGCCCCATAGCCTGAAGGATAATGTTTGTACCATCTGCGGCTACACCAAGCCCGATTACGACTACTACCTCTTCGGCTGGATCAATGGGGCCGACTACGCCGACAAGGCGGACAGCGAGAACCTGGGCGAGTACCTGTTCGTGGACGGCCAGCTGACGGTGTTCTTCACCGTGGACAGCTATGTGGGCGTCAAGTCCTCCGATAACCTGAACTGGTACATGACCGACGGCTACCTGGGCCAGGTCACCTCCGCTACCTTGTACAATGCCGAAAGCATCGCCACCGAGGACAAGCTGTTCGTCCCGGCGAACAAGATCGTCACCTTCACCCTGGTGGACAACGGCGACGATACCTACCAGATCAGCTATGTGGCGGTGGACTGCCCCCACGAGAGCCACAGCACCGATGGCATTTGCGACCTGTGCGGCGGCACGGTGGAGCATAGCTATGTGGAGGGCGTTTGTGAGTGCGGCAAGGCCTGCGCCCACGTCTATACCAATGGCGTGTGTACCATCTGCGGCATGGGCTGCGAGCATAACTGGCGCAACGGCGTTTGCCAGATCTGCGGCCTGAGCTGCTCCCACAGCTGGACCGATGGGGTCTGCTCCATCTGCTCCGTCAGCTGTAAGCACAGCTGGGTGGAGGGCGAGTGTTCCACCTGTGGCATGGAGTGTGATCACAGCTGGACCGATGGCGTCTGCGACACCTGCGCCGTCCGCTGCGTCCATACCTATCAGAACAATATCTGCACCAACTGTGGCTTCGAAAAGCCCGCCACCGATTACTACCTCTCCGGCACCATCAATGGTGCGGACTATGCCTGGGGCACCGACGCGGCCAACCTGGGCGAGTATAAGTTCGTGGAGGGCACCCTGACGGTGATCTTCCGCCAGGATAGCTATGTGGCGGTGAAGGCCGCCAACAATGCCGGTTGGTACATGACCGAGGGCGACCAGGGACAGGCCACCTCTGCTACGCTGTATAACGCGGCCAAGGTCACCGACGGCCAGCTGCTGTGGGTCCCGGGCTGTATGGAGATCACCTTCACCCTGGTGGACAACGGCGATGATACCCTGACCCTGAGCTACACCGCGGTGGATTGTCCCCACGACAGCCACGATACCGACGGCGTTTGTGCCGACTGCGGCCAGACCGTGGCGCACAGCTACGACAGCGTGGTGACCGATCCCACCTGTACCGAGGCGGGCTACACCACCCATACCTGTACCATTTGCGGTATTTCCTACACCGACAGCCAGACTGCTGCCACCGGGCACAGCTATGGAAGCGTCACTACCGATCCTACCTGTACAGAGGCTGGTTCCATCGTCTACACCTGCCACTGCGGCGACAGCTACTCTGAGACGATCGCGGCCCTGGGCCACAGCTACGAAAGCGTCACCACCGATCCCACCTGTACCCAGGAGGGTAAGACGGTGTACACCTGTTCTGCTTGTGGTGACAGTTACAGCGAGACGATCGCAGCGACCGGCCACAGCTACGACAGCGTGGTGACCGAGCCTACCTGTACCGAGGCGGGCTACACCACCCACACCTGCTCTGTCTGTGGCGAGAGCTACACCGACAGCGAGGTGGCTGCTCTGGGCCACAGCTGGGTCGATCCCAGCTGCACCGTGGAGAAGACCTGCTCTGTCTGTGGTGCTACTGAGGGCGCGGCGCTGGGCCACAGCTACGAGTCTGTGACCACGGCTCCCACTTGTACCGAGGCGGGCTATACCACCCACACCTGTACGGTCTGCGGCGACAGCTATACCGACAGTGAGACTGCTACCTTGGGCCATAGCTGGGTGGATGCTACCTGCACCGAGAAAAAGACCTGCTCTGTGTGCGGCGCCACCGAGGGGGAGGCTCTGGGCCATAGCTATGACAGCGTGGTGACGGATCCTACTTGCACCGAGGGTGGCTACACCACCCATACCTGCTCTGTCTGTGGCGACAGCTACACCGACAGTGAGACGGCGGCTCTGGATCACAGCTACGAGGCAGTGATGACCATGCCCACCTGTACCCAGGAGGGCAAGACGGTCTACACCTGTCATCGCTGCGGCCACAGCTACACCGAGACCATCGCGGCGTTGGGCCACAGCTATGATAGCGTTGTGACCGATCCCACCTGTACCGAGGCGGGCTATACCACCCACACCTGCTCTGTCTGCGGTGATACCTACACCGACAGCGAGGTGGCGGCTCTGGGTCATACCTGGGCGGATGCCACCTGCACCGAGGCTAAGACCTGTACCGTGTGCGGCGAGACCGAGGGCGCTGCTCTGGGCCACAGCTATGAAAGCGTGGTGACCGCTCCCGACTGCACCAATGGCGGCTATACCACCCACACCTGCGCTGTCTGCGGTGATACTTACACCGACAACGAGACTGCCGCTTTGGGCCATAGCTGGGTGGATGCCACCTGCACTGAGGCTAGGACCTGCTCTGTGTGTGGCGCTACCGAGGGCGATGCGCTGGGCCACGACTACGACAGCGTGGTGACGGATCCCACCTGTACCGAGGGCGGCTACACCACCCATACCTGCTCTGTCTGTGGCGACAGCTACACCGACAGCGAGACTGCAGCGCTGGGCCATGACTATGTGGGCGTCACCACCGATCCCACCTGCACCGAGGATGGTAAGACGGTGTACACCTGCGACCGTTGCGGCCACAGCTACACCGAGACGATCGCGGCCCTGGGCCACAGCTATGAAAGCGTGGTCACTGCTCCCACTTGCACGGAAGAGGGCTACACCACTCATACCTGTGCGGTTTGTGGTGATACCTACACCGACAGTGTGGTGGCGGTGCTGGGCCACAGCTATGACAGCGTGATCACCGCTCCCACCTGCACCGAGGCGGGCTACACCACCCACACCTGCTCTGTCTGCGGTGATATTTACACCGACAGCGAGACCGCGGCTCTGGGCCACAGCTGGGTGGATGCCACCTGCACCGAGGCCAAAACCTGTACCGTGTGCGGTGAGACTGAGGGCGATGCCCTGGGCCACAGCTATGTAAGCGTGGTGACGGATCCCACCTGCACCGAGGCTGGCTACACCACCCATACCTGTGATCGTTGCGGCGACAGCTACACCGACAGCGAGACCGCGGCGCTGGGCCACAGCTATGTTGGCGTTACCACCGATCCCACCTGCACTGAGGACGGAAAGACGGTTTACACCTGCTCTGCTTGTGGGGCTTCCTACACCGAGACCATCGCTGCCCTGGACCATAGCTACGACAGCGTGGTGACCGCTCCTACCTGTACCGAGGGCGGCTACACCACCCACACCTGCTCTGTTTGCGGCGACAGCTACACCGACAGCGAGACCGCTGCCAACGGCCATTCCTATGATCTGACGATCCATGAGGCCACCTGCACCGAGTACGCGGACTATGAGTACATCTGCTCCGCCTGCGGCGATAGCTACATCTTCCACGCCGAGGATCTGAAGGACTGGATGACTGAGATCCCTGAGGGCATCGATCCCAGCCTCTTCGAGAGCAAGACCGAGTATCGCTACCGCGACTACGATAAGGTGGTCACCGATGCCACCTCCATGGATGGCTACGAGCTGGTCAACAGTGAGTGGATCGCGGTGGGCTCCGGCACCGTCTACTATGTGAAGGATTGGTCCACCGGCTTCGATACCGCTCACGACCTGTACAGCCAGTATGACAACATCGGCAGCAAGGTCACCGCTTATGAGACCGAGACGGAGAAGTTGGCGATCGATTCCGATGAGATCGTTGGCCACCTGTTCTTCCACTGGTGCTATGCCAACTCCTACTACTCTGTGGAGTGGGAGACCACCAAGTACACCAACTTCTGCGCCTACTACGACGCGATCGCGGATCTGAGCGATCTGCGGTGCGATACCAGCGACATGAGCTACTACACCAGCTATGATAACTGTGCCAACTCTCCCTGGTACTTCGTGGACGAGGTCTATGGGCAGAGCTACACCGAGTATCAGATGCAGTTCACCTACGAGCGTTGGAGCGACTGGTCCGACTGGTCTGAGACGGAAGTCACTGCTTCCGAGACCCGCGAGGTGGAGAGCCGGACCTACTACCGTCTGGCTGGCGTGGAGCTGGCGGATCATGACTATGAGTCCGTGGTGACCGCTCCCACCTGCACCGCCGATGGTTACACCACCCATACCTGTACCGTCTGTGGCGACAGCTACACCGACAGCGTCGTGGCATCCACCGGGCATAGCTATGAGAGCGTGACCACCGATGCTACCTGCACCGAGGACGGCTCCATCGTCTACACCTGTGCTTGCGGCGATACCTACACTGAGGTGATCGACGCTCTGGGCCACAGCTATGAGAGCGTCGTGACTGCTCCTACCTGTACCGCCGATGGCTACACCACTCATACCTGTACCGTCTGTGGCGACAGCTATACCGACAGTGTCGTGGCAGCTACCGGGCATAGCTATGACAGCGTGACCACCGATGCTACTTGCACCGAGGACGGCACCATCGTCTACACCTGTGCCTGCGGCGATAGCTATACGGAGACCATCGCCGCTCTGGGCCACAGCTATGAGAGCGTCGTGACCGCTCCCACCTGCACGGAGGCAGGCTTCACTACCCATACTTGTTCTGTCTGTGGCGACAGCTACACCGACAGCGAGGTGGCAGCTCTGGGTCACAGCTACGAGAGCGTCGAGACTGCTCCTACCTGCACGGAGGACGGCACCATCGTCTACACCTGTGCCTGCGGCGATAGCTATACGGAGACCATCGCCGCCCTGGGCCACAGCTATGAGAGCGTCGTGACCGCTCCTACCTGTACCGCCGATGGCTACACCACTCATACCTGTACCGTCTGTGGCGACAGCTACACCGACAGCGAGGTGGCAGCTCTGGGTCACAGCTATGAGAGCATCGAGACTGCTCCTACTTGCACGGAGGACGGCACCATCGTCTACACCTGTGCCTGCGGCGATAGCTACACCGAGACCATCGCGGCTCTGGGCCACAGCTATGAGAGCGTCACCACTGAGGCGACCTGTACGGAGGACGGTTCCGTCGTCTACACCTGTGCTTGCGGCGATTCCTACACCGAAACGATCGCTGCCACCGGTCACAGCTATGTCGATGGCATCTGCTCCATCTGCGGCAGCATCCAGCCGGAGACGGTGGTGCAGCCCACCCTGAGCCTGAGCTATGGCTCTGTCAGCTTCGAGAGCGAGATCCTGTACAACATCTACTTCAACGCTTCCGATCTGGATAGCGTGGTGGAGATGGGCATGATCATCTTCGACTCCCAGTTGATCGACGGGACCATCGACGACGCGGTGAAGGTCTACTCCAACTATTCTACCGATGGTACGCTGTACATGGTAGCCACTGACGGCATCGCCGCGAAGCGGATGGCAGATCAGATGTGGTTCAAGATCTATGCCAAGCTTTCTGACGGTTCCTATGTGTATACCTCTGTCAACTACTATTCTGCCGTGCGGTATGCTACGTCCATCCTGGAGCGGGACTCCAGCAGTGACTACATGAAGGCACTGGTGGTGGCCATGCTGAACTACGGCGCGGAGGCCCAGCTGTACTTCGGTCACAACACCGACGCTCTGGCCAATGCTTCTCTGACCGACGAGCAGAAGGCCCTGAACGTTGCTTATGACGAGTCCCTGGTGGCTGACGTGGTCACCGCGGATGCTGTCAAGAGCGCCAACTTCGTGTATACGGAGTCTGCGTTCACGACCCGGTATCCTTCCGTGTCCTTCGACAGCGCGTTCTCCATCAACTTCTACTTCGCGTCCTCCAGCACTCCCGACGATGGTATGACCTTCTACTATTGGGACATCGAGACCTATGACAGTGTCGAAGTCCTGACCAAGGACAATGCTACCGGGACCATGGAGATGACTCTGGCTGGAAGCAACACCTATTACGGTGTGGTGGAAGGCATCGCGGCCAAGGAGATGGATGAGACCGTGTTCGTGGCGGGCGTCTACGAGGTCGACGGCGTGGAGTACACCACTGGAATCATCGCCTACAGCTTGGGCAAGTACTGCGAGGGGATCGCTGCGAAGGAGACTTCCGATCAGCGCTTCCTGGCACAGGCTACCGCTGTGTACGGCTACTACGCCAAGGAGTATTTCTCCAATCTGTAAAGCAACATGACCACGAGGGCCGCTGCATCACGCAGCGGCCCTTTGGTTTATGGATGGTATGATCGATGTTTCAAATATAAACAACGCCACCTTCCCCCGGGGGAAGGCATTGCGATGCGAAACCATGATCCGTCGGTCGTCTGACTGTGTTCCACATACGCTCACTGCGGCGTTGGGCATCTTATTGACGATCCTATCAAGGGTGTGATATCCTGTTATCGTGGATATCACACGTGAAAGGATGGGATGTATGGCTCGGTATATCGCTTTCGTATTGGTGTTGGCGCTGCTGTTGGCTGGGATGCCCGGTACGGTATCGGTGGCAGTAGAGCCGGAGGAGGGGTCTGCGCCTGTGACAGTGTCCCAGGCGGCCGGGACTCAGCAGACGTTGGAAGCGGAGGAGACAGTCGCGGAGGAGACGGGACCTCGGATCATCTTGAGTTATGCTACGGTGTCCTTCGAGGGGGCCATCGAGTACAATATCTACTACACCGTCCAGGACATGGATGGGGTGTCGGTGGATGACATGGGCCTTGCGCTGTTCGAAACGGAGCAGAGCGACGGGACTGTGGATACGGCGTATCAGGTGACCGCTGGGGCGGTGACCGATGGGGTCCGGTATATGGTGGCGACGGAAGGGATCCCTGCCAAGAATTTGGGGGACACGGTGTATTTCCGGGTCTATGCCCGGCTGGGGGATGGAAGCTATGTGTATAGCGATATCAAGCCCTATAGCTTGCGGATCTATGCGGATTCCGTCCTGGAGAAGTCCACCAATGAGAACATGAAGACGCTGGTGGCTCAGACCCTCCATTATGGAGCCTCGGCTCAGCTTTACTTCGGGTACAAGACGGATGCCTTGATGGACTACTGCATCGCTCCCAACGAGCATACCTATGAGGATGTGTGGACGGTGGAGACTGCCGCCACATTGACGGGGGATGGCAGGCAGTACCGGCTCTGCACCGTTTGCGGGAAGGGGAAGCAGACCCAGGTGATCCCCCAGTTGACGGTGGACGCGGTGGCTGTGACCACCCTGCCTGACAGGCTGGCTTATTATACGGGGGAGACCTTCGATCCTACCGGTATGGTGGTGACGGCGACTCTCAGTGACGGCACGACCATGGAAGTGACGGACTATACGGTGGATAAGACCGTTCTGACGGCGGAGGATACCGTCGTCACGGTCAGCTACGGTGAGCTGACCGCCACTGTGCAGATCGCTGTTTCCGGAACGGTCTGGCTCAGTGTCGGTCAGCTGGCAGAGCAGGCCGATGGGGAGAACTTCCTGGTGGAGGGCTATTTCGTGGGCGTTGCGGAGGAGGGGGCCTCCTCTGATAAGGAGCTTCTGATGAAGGATCTGCACAGCGATGATGTGATCGCGGTGCGGGACGTCAGCTTCGGCAGCTTCCCCGACTATGGCTATCAGACGGGTGACCGGATCCGGATCTTGGCCACTGTGCAGACGGATGGTACGGTGAATACGCCGGACAAGCGTTATTTGGCGTTCTCTTCTGAAAATGGAGCGATCGAGGATACCATCGTCTCCACCGGGAACGTGGTGACCTATTCCCTGACGGACGTGGTGGAGGTAGGATCCTGGGAGGAGATGCAGGCGCTGTTCGCCCTGGACACCATCCGGGAGTACAGCTTCATCCGGCTCACTGGGACCATGTGGATCAACCGTTATCTCGGCTCCGATGGAGTGGATGTGTCCCGGGTGCATATGAACGGGGCGGCTACCGGTGTCAGCGGGATCCGGACCGACGGCTCCAAGACCGTCAGCCTGCGGGACGATGTGATGGCGGCGAACCTGGGCCAGGATTGGTACGAGCTGTTCTTCGATGAGATCCCTGCCGCGGGAAGCTATCCCGGCAAGGAGCTGGAGGGTACGCTGGTGGCTATGTATACCGGTGGCAATAACTATTACTATCAGCTGACGGTGCTGGACGAGAGCTGGGTGCAGCTTTCGGAGTATGATAATGCCGACGTGGTGCTGGAGGTGGCGGACGCGTTCTACCGCCAGGGGACCCAGATCCAATACGATCAGACCCAGAGCCGCCGGAACATCGACGCTTCTCCCGAGGATGCCACGGCTTATCGGACGCTGTATATGGATTGCAGCAGCTTCGTCAATGCCACTTATAAAGAGGCCTTTGGCGTAAATGTGATGGATAGCACCAAAATGCCCAGCACTGCCAACTATACCAGTTATGCGGTGAGCGGACTGGGGACCCAGGAGGATGTGATCGGCTATTGGGTGAACGCGGACTATACCTCCGCTGAGCAGATCGCTGCGGTGCTGGCCCAGGTGCGGGGGCAGCTGCAGGTGGGCGACGTGCTGGTGTATCGTCACGGTCAGACCAGTGGCAGCAGCGGTCATGTGTACATCTATCTGGGAGAGGATACCTTCATCCATTGCACCGGATCTTCCTACTATTATGCTGATACACCTTCTGGCAGCTATGACAAGGGCACCACGGCGGAAAAGACCGGCGGCGCGGTGCAGCTGATCGCCGCTGACGATATCTTCGTGGACACGACCCATACGCGGTATCTGTTCAAGGTCACCGACAGTGATTCGGTGTTCGATTTCGCCTTGCTTCGGCCGCTGGCACGGGGGCTGACGCCCACGGAGGGATCCCAGGCCCGGATGCGGCTGCGGGGGGTGGATCTGGAGAAGACGGTGGATGCCGGTCCCTATGGTGCGGTGGAGGTGGGGGATAACCTGACCTATACTGTGACCTTGACCAATGGTTCCAGCCAGGATCAGACCCGGGTGACGGTCAGTGAGGTGCTGGGCTCCGGCCTTACCTTCCTTTCCGGCAGTGAGGGCGTGACAGCTTCCGGTCAGACCATCAGCTGGACCGGCGATGTGGCGGCTGGGGCCACGGTGACGGTGAGCTACACCGTGCAGGTGGGCAGCGATGCCGGATCCGTCATCGAAAGCAGCGGTATGCTGGTGGGCGGGGTCGGTATCAATGATCTGACCAATACCGTTTCCTCCTACACCGATGCCGCCCTGACAGCGGTGGCAGATCAGGCGGACAGTTATGCTTCCGCTGGTGAAGCCTTTGCAGATCCCATCGCTCTGGTGCGGGTACTGTATCCCGGTGTGGTGGATGGGTATGCTACGGTACAGGATGCCTTGTCGGACCTGATCGATACCACCAACAAGACCTGCTCCACCGATACGGCGATCGCTTCCATGCTGGTGCCGGACCTGTACGGCGGACTGGATATCAAGAGCGGGTTCACCAAGGATAACCGCCGGATCCGGCTGGTGACGGAGGACCATCTGGAGGTGGGTGACGTGATCCTGGCGGAGTATGGCGATGAGAGCGTGGTGTTCGTCTACACCGGGGAGGGGACATTGGTGACGATCGACAGCACCGGCGGCGTCTGCTCCACTGTGACCATCACCGGGGATGCCTTCTCCTGTGAGAACATTTTGGTGACCTTGATCGCCTATGACCGGTTCGCGGTACTGCGGCCCTCGATGGTCGGGTGATCCGGAACTGATATAAAAATCTGCCGGGGAGATGCGTTCGCATCTCCCCGGCGTTGTTGATGGCATAAATCATCGTTTAGCGTGCTAAGCGGCGCAGCCGCGTCCCTTCTCCCGGGGAGAAGGTGCCCCGAAGGGGCGGAAGAGGAATGCGGGCGGCGACGTGATGGTTTTGGGGCGGGATAGACCTAGATCATCGTTCAGCGTTT
>JAFTKE010000192.1 GCA_017456045.1 Oscillospiraceae bacterium | reverse complement strand
AGCTCAGGCAGCAGGCCGCGCTTCTTCAGGGTCTTGGCACCGATGGTGGCGATGTCCATCAGGGTCTGAGGACGCTTCGCCGCTTTCTCCTCACCGTAGACCTCCACACGGGCAGCCAGATACCGCTCATAGGCTTTCTGCACAGCGGGATCATCGATCTTCACGTTGTCGATGTGGGTGGAGAAGGTGGTGTGACGGCAGTGGTCGGACCAATAGGTGTCCACCACCCGGATCTCGGTGATGGTGGGATCCCGATGCTCGGTGTCCTTGAAATAGGCCTGCAGGAACTTCAGATCGTCCAGATCCATGGCAAGGCCCTTCTCATCCAGAAGCTGGGCCAGAGCCGCCTCATCCATATCGATGAAGCCATCCACAGTGGCAACGGCCTGGGGCGCAGCATACTCGGCCACCAGCGTCTCCGGCAGCTCCAAAGAAGCCTCCCGGCTCTCCACCGCGTTGATCACGTGCTTCTTGAAAGCGGCGATGTCGGCATCGGAAAGCGCGCCGTACAGCGCATACACCTTAGCGGTCCGGATCAGGGGCCGGTCGCCCTGGGAGATGATCTGGATACACTGGGCAGCGGAATCCGCCCGCTGGTCGAACTGACCGGGCAGGGCCTCCACAGCGAAGACATACGCACCGGGCAGATCCACCTCGGGCGCGGCAACGTCCAGCTGGGGCTCGGAGAACACAGTCTTGACGGCGTAGTCGAACAGTTCCTCCGTGATGTTCTCCGCATCATAGCGGTTGAAGATCCGCAGATCCTCCAGAGCCGTCAGCCCCAGCAGGTTCTGAGCTTCACTGAGTAAGCCCTTGGCTTCATTCTCCAGGCCCTCTTTTTTCTCAACATAAACGCGATAAACCATGGGGTCTTTCCTCCTAGTTTATATATAAGTATATCCCCTGTAGGGGCGGGTCACTGACCCGCCCGGCGATGCGAAGCATCGCAACGACCAACGGTCGTTCAATTTATCGCCCTTCCGGGCGATGGCATCCTTCGGATGCCCGGGAGGGTCAGTGACCCTCCCCTACAGTAGCTCAGTCTTTCTTCATTTCCTTCAATGCCCGCTGGCCGATGTCGCTGCGGCAATAGGCATTGGCGAACTTGACACCTGCACTCAGCCGGTAGGCGGCAGCGATGGCATCTTCCAGGGTGGAGCGGACAGCGGTGGTGCCGGTGACACGGCCGCCGGAGGTGACCAGCTTGTCCCCATCCAGCTTGGCGCCTGCCACGAAGGTGGCCTTGGCAGCCCGGTCGGACATGGTCAGCTTGTAGCCCTTCTTGTAGCTCTCGGGATAGCCCTTGGAGGCCTTGATCACGCAGCAGGCGTGCTTTTTCGAGAACCGCACCGGGGTCTTGGACAGAGTGCCATTGGTGCAGGCCATCATGACGGTGAGCAGATCGCTCTTCATCAGGGGCAGCACCACCTGGGTCTCGGGATCACCGAAGCGGCAGTTGTACTCGATCACCTTGGGGCCGTCCTTGGTCAGCATCAGGCCGAAGTACAGGCAGCCCTGGAAGGTGCGCTTCTCCTTCTTCATGGCCCGGATGGTGGGCAGGAAGATCTCCTTCATGCACTGCTTGGCGATCTCATCGCTATAGCAGGGGTTGGGAGCGATGGTGCCCATGCCGCCGGTGTTCAGGCCCGTGTCACTGTCCCCGGCCCGCTTGTGATCCATAGAGGACACCATGGGCCGCACCACCTTGCCGTCAGTGAAGGCAAGGACGGACACCTCGGGACCCTCCAAAAACTCCTCGATCACCACCGTGGAGCCGGATTTTCCGAACTTTTCGTTCGCCATCATATCGGTGACAGCCGCCACCGCCTCTTCCCGGGTCTGAGCGATGATCACGCCCTTGCCCAGAGCCAGACCGTCGGCCTTCACCACCGTGGGGATGGACGCAGTCTCCAAATACTTCAGGGCAGCATCCAGCTCCGTGAAGATCTCATAGGCAGCCGTAGGGATGCCGTACTTCTTCATCAAATTCTTGGAGAAGGCCTTGCTGCCCTCGATGATGGCAGCATTGGCTCTGGGCCCGAAGCAGGGGATCCCCACCTCCTCCAACCGATCCACACAGCCCAACACCAGCGGATCGTCAGGAGCGACGACCGCATAATCGATGGCATTGCTCTTGGCGAACTCCACGATACCATCGATATCAGTAGCACCGATCGGCACACAGGTGGCATCGGCAGCGATACCGCCGTTGCCGGGCAAAGCATAAATAGTCGTAACGTCAGGATTCTTTTTCAAGGAACGGATGATGGCATGCTCTCTGCCACCGCCGCCCACGACGAGGATGTTCATAGGATAAGTCCTTTCCCTTACAGGTATGTAAGATACGAGATATGAGATACGAGATACGAGATACGAGATATCCTAATCGATACTCGTTTTGATCGATGATGTCAGCATGAGCAAAAGCTCCCGACAGTCACGATGCAGGGAACGAAACAGCTCATCTGGGATATAGTCACAGCCATTGAGCAGCTCCAGCCAATACAAGGTCTCGGCAGCTTCCTTTCTTGCGATCTGCAGCTTTGCCACGAAATCCTTGCGGCTGCTGCCACAGATCGCCTCTGCGATATTCGCCCCAATGCTAGTCCCACTTCGAAGCACCTGCTTCGCCATCACATACTCACTCCGTTCACGGGTGAGGAACTGATATAAGCGGACCACCCTTTTGGAAAAAGCCATACTCTTTTGCTTCAGAACACTATCATTCGACATGCCAGACACCTTCCCAATATTGCCAAAATAGAGATATGAGACAGAAATATCTCGTATCTCATATCTCATATCTCGTATCTTGGTCTTAGTGGTGGAACAGCCGCATGCCGGTAAACGCCATGGCGATGCCGTTCTTGTCGCACTCGGCGATCACCAGATCGTCACGGATGGAGCCGCCGGGCTGGGCGATGTACTTGACGCCGGAAGCCACACCGCGCTTGACGGAGTCGGGGAAGGGGAAGAACGCATCGGAGCCCAGAGCGACAGCATCCCGGGAATCCAGCCAAGCCCGCTTCTCTTCCGCAGTCAGAGGCTCAGGACGGACAGTGAAGTAGTTCTGCCAGATGCCCTCGGCGCAGACATCCTCTTCGTTGCCGTTGATGTAGCCGTCGATCACATTGTCACGGCCGGGACGGCCCAGGTCCTCACGGAAGGGCAGAGCCAGGGTCTTGGGATGCTGACGCAGGAACCAGGTGTCGGCCTTGCCGCCGGCGAGGCGCACGCAGTGGACTCTGGATTGCTGACCGGCACCCACACCGATGGCCTGACCGTCATAGGCGAAGCACACAGAGTTGGACTGGGTATACTTCAGGGTGATCAGGGAGATGATCAGGTCGATCTTAGCATCCTCGGGCAGCTCCTTGTTGGCAGTGACCATGTTCTGGAGCAGCTCCTCGTTGATCTTGAAGTTGTTGCGGCCCTGCTCGAAGGTGATGCCGAAGATCTGCTTGGTCTCCTGGGTCTCAGGGACGTAGTTGGGATCGATGGCCACCACGTTGTAGT
This sequence comes from Oscillospiraceae bacterium, assembly GCA_017456045.1. GTDB lineage: Bacteria > Bacillota > Clostridia > Oscillospirales > Oscillospiraceae > Faecousia. The sequence continues at coordinate 513 of JAFTKE010000192.1, read as the reverse complement.
TGCCGTTACGCTTGGTCTTCAGGATCGCCAGCGCCTCGTCAGTGTAGCCGGGGGCGATCACGCCGTCGGAGACCTCCTTGGCGATCATGGATGCGGTCATGGCGTCGCAAACATCGCTCAGAGCTACCCAGTCACCGAAGGAGCAAAGCCGGTCCGCACCACGGGCACGGGCATAGGCGCAGGCCAGGGGGTTCTCGTCCAGACCCTCGATGTCTTCGACAAAGCAGGCCTTCTTCAGGTCGGCGGGCAGAGGCTTGCCCACAGCGGCGCAGGTGGGAGAAACGTGCTTGAAGGAAGTGGCGCAAGCCATGCCGGTGGCCTCCTTCAGCTCCTTGACCAGCTGCCAGGAGTTCAGGGCATCCATGAAGTTGATGTAGCCGGGACGGCCGTTCAGGATCTGGAAGGGCAGCTCACCGCCGTCCTTCATGTACAGAGAAGCAGGCTTCTGATTGGGGTTGCAACCATATTTCAGCTCGAAATTTTTCATTTTGATGACCTCCAAAATCGTATCTT
>JAFTKE010000191.1 GCA_017456045.1 Oscillospiraceae bacterium | reverse complement strand
TCCTGCCTTCTCACCATACTTCGTCGATCATACCGCAGGCGTTGATCCCACTGCAGCATCTGGCTTCCCTTGGTCGGCTGCCAGTATGCAGGTGAAAGGCGACCCCATCGCGGATCTGACGGAAGACCTGGCAGCAGAGCAGAAAGCCCGCGTCACCTACGATAACATCCTCCGCCTGTCCGATGATCCAGACGTGAATGATGTGATCAAGTTCCTCCGAGAGCGCGAGATCGTACACTTCCAACGCTTTGGAGAAGCCATGCAGCTTCTTCGTGAGAAGCTGGATCAGAAGAACGTATACTTCATGAACCCAGCGATCGATATGTAAGCACTGGGTCTTACCACAGATCCCTCGGTTTCGTATCACGAAGCCGAGGGACAAATTTTTAGGCAAAATTATAACATATTGCATATAACGATACGGACAAATGTATTAAGTTGACAAATCATGGTTGAAATTACATGATCTGCATGATATAGTATTTTTAAAATAAGAACGGAGGGGATCGCAGTGTTTTATGCTCATGTTCGAGAGCTTCCATCCGGCCAACGAACAACACAGACTGTGATGGAACATAGTCGAGGCTCCGCCAACCATTCACGGATGTGTCTTCAGAAGATCGGTCTGGGGGAAGCGGGGTATCTTTCCGGTCTCATACATGATATGGGCAAGATGAAGCAGGAATTCTATGACTATCTGATGCTTGGTCAAGGAACACGAGGATCGGTGAACCATACCTTCGCAGGGTGCCGTTTTTTTCTGGAGCATTTCCACGGAAAAGAACTGGGCCCAGAGGCTTTGACTGCGGAGCTGATGGCCTGTGCCGTAGGAGGACACCATGGTCTGTTCGATTGTATCGACGAAGATGGCCGTTCTGGCTTCCTCCATCGGCTGGAAAAGGATAATATCGGGTACGCCGAGAGTCGGGATAATTTCCTAGAGCAATGCGCTTCCATATCAGAGCTGGATGAGCGCTTCAGCGTCGCTCATACGGAACTGATGTCAGTCTACGAACGCCTAGCCTCATTGACAGAAGATGGGGAGGAATATGCTTTTTATCTGGGGCTTGTCACACGGCTGCTGACATCAGCAGTGATCGAAGGGGACCGGCGTGATACATCGGAATTCATGAGCGATATCGAATATCCAAAAGTGCCAGAGGATCTTCCTTCGTTTTGGAGTAGATATCTAGAGCGTGTAGAGGAAAAGCTGGGACATTTTCCCCAGGATACCCCGGTCCGTCGGGCCAGGAAAGCGATCTCCCAACGTTGCCGTGATTTTGCGGATGAGCCTGGGGGCATCTATCGATTGAACGTACCCACCGGAGCAGGTAAGACCCTTGGTTCCCTTCGCTATGCATTAGCCCATGCGAAAAAGTGGGGGAAGCAGAGACTGATCTTCACCTCACCGCTTCTTTCCATCCTGGAGCAGAACGCCGCGGTGATCCGGGAATATCTGGGAGACGATACCATCATCCTGGAACACCACTCCAATGTGGTTCGGACAGAAGAGACGAACGATCTGGATCTGCGGGAGCTGGCTGTAGAAAGCTGGCACGCTCCTGTGATCATCACTACTCTGGTACAACTTCTGGATACTTTGTTCGACGGCAGGACCACTACGATACGACGTTTCCAAGGACTGTGCAACAGCGTGATCGTGATCGATGAGGTCCAAACCGTGCCCAACCGGATGCTTACATTGTTCGATATGGCGGTGGATTTTCTTTCAGAGATATGTGGAGCGACTGTATTGCTATGTTCCGCTACCCAGCCCTGTTTGGAGCAGACGGAACATCCCTTACGGACCTGTCGAGGACAAGTGGTCCCTTATGATGAGTCGATCTGGTCCGTTTTTCGCAGAAATGAGATCACTGACAGTGGCGCCATGGCTTTGGAGCAGATCGGGGCTTTTGCTCGAGAGTTAATGGAGGAGGTCGGAAGCCTGCTGATAGTGTGCAACAAGAAAAGTGAAGCGGAGGATCTGTTTCGTGCCTTGGAGGGTTCCGCGAAGGTCTGCCGCCATTTGTCCGCATCCATGTGCATCGACCATCGTCGACGGACCTTAGCAGAGCTGATGGAAGCGCTGGAAAGCGGGAAGACCTGCTTATGTGTTTCTACTCAGGTGATAGAAGCTGGAGTCGACATCTCTTTTGCCAGGGTGATCCGGCTTGCGGCTGGACTGGACAGCGTGATCCAGGCGGCAGGTCGCTGCAACCGCCATGGAGAAAGCGAGATACCAGTGCCGGTATATCTCGTTCGATGTTCCAATGAACGGTTGTCGGGTCTTCAGGAGATCGAAGACGGAAAGAAAGCGACGATCAGCCTTCTGGAGGCTTTTCGTCGGGATCCCAGTCGTTTCGACGGAGATATTTCCTCTGACCGGTCGGTGGCATATTATTATAATAGGCTCTACGGTGCCATGTCCAAAGGCGCACAGGACTATACCTTGAGAAATAGACAGACCTCCTTGTTCCAGCTATTGGCCTACAACTTAGACTGCTATGATCCAAACGGCCCCTATGCAGGCAGATACATGCTAAACCAGGCATTTCGGACCGCAGGCGCCGCGTTCCAGGTATTCGATGACGAGACACAGGATGTGGTAGTGCCCTATGCCTACGTTGGTTTCCTCCATCGTGACCGCCCCGGACGGACTTCTCTCGCCCTAGATTTGATGGAGGAGCTGCGCCCTTGTATAGCGGATCGGTTCGTACTTACGCTGATAAACGACCGGATCATGACCGCTGCCGATCTCCAGCAGTCAGAAAGCGGTGCGGTCCGCTTAACAGAAGACGGGCGAAAGAAATTCCTGAAGCGATGGCAAGAGCGAAAGCAGGAGACCATTACCCACCCTTATCTGGAGGAAAAGCTGCCCTGGGGACTGGTCCCCTATATCCAGGCGCTTCTGCTGGCCCGCTATTTACGAGGCGATTTGGATGCTTACCCTCCTTTTCTTTGGAAATGAGGTGTCGAACATGATGGTGCTGATAACCTACGATGTGAATACAGAGGATGCCGCAGGTCGGAAACGCTTACGCAGAATAGCGAAAGAGTGTGTCGATCATGGTCAACGAGTTCAAAATTCCGTTTTTGAATGCGTATTGGACGCTGCCCAGTGCCGTCTACTCCAACACAAGCTAGTTTCTATCATGGATCAGGAGATGGACAGTCTACGCTTCTACTATCTGGGTAACAGTTACCAGACTAAGATCGAGCATTTTGGAGGAAAAACGACCTATGAGCCCGAAGGCATCCTGATGATCTAGTGCGGATCGAAAGTAAACATGTTTTTCCGGGTGGTTCGCACCGGGAAACTCCATTTATCCAAACCATCCTCATCGCATTTCGGTGCGGATAATGGATATGACCACGGACAAGCGGACCAAATTTGTCTATCGCGCACAAGTCACAGAAATAAAAATTGGGCACTTTTGCTGTCCCACCCCACACGGGGTGGGTGGATTGAAATGACTGCGGAGTTCTGTTCTGCAACAACGGCTGCTGTCCCACACCACACGGGGTGGGTGGATTGAAATCTGAATGGTTATCAGGTTGACGCATGGGTTGGTCAGGTCCCACCCCACCCGGGGTGGGTGGATTGAAATGTCAAAGATGAGGAAGATGTCAATGAGTTTACAGTCCCACCCCACACGGGGTGGGTGGATTGAAATGACTCCCATACGGGTCGCCACATGC
>JAFTKE010000190.1 GCA_017456045.1 Oscillospiraceae bacterium | reverse complement strand
GCTGAACCGCTCGTAGATGGCACCGAAGAGGGCGCAGAAGGTGGAGGTCAGCAGGTAGACCAGGGCGGTCTTCAGGTATGGCTTAGTATCCGATGTAGACAATGTCGCTGACCTTCCTTTCACTGACTTTGCTGCCGTGGTCCACTGGTTCGTTGATCAGCTTGCCGTTGAACCACATGGTGGAGGAACCGCCGCCGTCCAGGTTGTAGGCGGTCTTGGCACCCAGGGACTGGAGGAACTGGGCCAGCTGGTAGAGGCTCAGTCCTTCGCTGCGCTCGGTACGGCCGTCGGAGACCACCAGCAGGTAGTGCAGATCATCTACGATGGCGATGGCGGTGCGGGGGTTGGAATAGGTGGCTTGGTCCACTTCCGTATCCTCGTCCACGCTCACCTGGCTGTTTTGGACCAGAGCGGGGCCGAAGGAGAAGATCTGCCAGGCGCCGCTGCGCTGGAGGTTTTGGGCGGTGACGTTCTTTTCGGACACGATGCCGAAGCCTCCGTCATCGTAGATCACCAGGTCCTGGCGGTCCGTATCCCCATCGCTGCGGTAGAGGACGCCGTTGCGCAGGACATAGCCTTCCTCCCGGGATCCGTAGTAGTCGCCGTTGATCGCCAGGATCGCACCGTGGCTTTGGGCCATCTCTGAGGTCTTCTCCCGAAGGTTCCGGCCGTAGGCGTTTTCTGCCAGGGCAGTCTTGAGGAGATCTGGGGAGGAAAGCTGTACGTCTGCCACGTAGATCGAGGTGTCGTACTCCCGGTATTCCGTGATGGAGATGGAGATGTTCCCATCCTGGTAGGAGCTTTCTGTGATCTGGACCTGCTGGGGAGGTGGCGTGGTGGCTTCGGCAGTAGGAGCAGTGGGGACCTGCTGGATGACCCGGGCGATAGCGAAGGTGTCCAGGAGGATATACAAGGTGAAGGCCGTGAGGATCACGGCGTATAGGGCTGCGAAGCGGTGGTGTGGTCTCATGTCGTGCCTCCTGTTTCGATATGCACCCATCATATCACATTTTTTCATAATTGCACTGAAAATTTACGCAACTGATCAGATCTTTCTGTGGGAGTTCTGAGGCAGGAAAGATTGACATGATTTTTTCACCGTGGTATAATACTCCGAGTATGATGTGTTCCTATGCGCATTGGGCATATAATAGTAGGAGGGATATCATGGAACAGCGAAAGAATGACGATCTGTCGCAGCTGACTGCCAGACGGAAAGCGATCGCTGAGCGGAACAAGGCGATCAGAAAAAGAAGGACTGCGTTGACGATCGTCTGCGGTGTGCTTCTGGCGGTGCTGATCGCCGGCATCGTGATGATCATCGCCCTGAAGCGGATCGTACCGTTGCAGGCGGAGATCACGGTGGAGGCCGGTTCTACCGTCAGTGCGGATCAGTTCTTGTCCACGCCGGGATTGCAGATCGGACAGTCGGTGTATTTCAAGACCAATATGTCCGGTATCGATATGAACATCGAAGGGGATTATGAGATCGAGCTGTATGTGGATGGTACGGCTTATAGCTCCGTCCTCCACGTTCGGGATACGGTGCCGCCCAAGGCCGATCCGGTGGAGATGACCATCAATGCCGGGATGTCGCCTCGTGCGGAATATCTGGTCACCAATGTGGTGGATGTTGGTCAAGTTACGGTGTCCTTCGCTGAGGAACCGGATGTGAGCAAGGGCGGCGAGACTGTGGCTAAGGTGCTTCTGACGGATCAGGCCGGGAACACCTCCATCGTCCAAGTGAAGCTGACGGTCGTCGCGGATGCGGTGAAGCCGGTGATCCATGGAGCTTCGGACCGGGTGTTCTATGTGGGCGATGCCATCGTGTATACCGGTGCCTATGAGGACTATTTGGGCAATGTTTATCCTGAGGTCACCGCTACGGACAGTGAGAGCAAGGTGACGCTGACGGTGGATCGGGACGCAGTGGATACCGCCAAGGCAGGGACCTACCCTGTGACCTATAACGCGGTGGATGCGGTGGGCAACCTGACCTCTGTCACAGTCCAGTTCACTCTGGTGGAGAAGCCCCAGGGGACTGCGGATCCTAAGGTGGTCTATTCTCTGGCACGGGATGTGCTGGCACAGATCACCACGGAGGATATGTCCGATATGGAGGTGGCTTTCGCGATCTATCGCTGGGTCAGCACCAACATCGGCTATGTCAGCACCTCGGACAAGACCAGCTGGATCGATGGGGCCTATCAGGCGTTCACCCAATACTCCGGCGATTGCTTCAACTATTTCGCAGCCGCCAAGGCACTGTATGAGGTGGCGGGGATCGAGAACGTGGATGTGGTCAAGAGCGATACCTCCCATTCCTCCCACTACTGGAGCCTGATCAACTTGGGCGATGGCTGGTATCATGTGGACTGTACTCCCAGATCCAATCCGGGGCAGTTCTTCATGAACACTGACGCGGAGTTGGAGGCTTATTCCGTCGCGAATCGGAACAGCCATATCTTCGACGGCAGCTTGTACCCGGAACGGGCTACGGAGTCTGTCCAGCATATGGTGGATTACGGCAGTGGCGTGATCAAGGAAGACTGAATTCAGAAAGAGGGTGATCGGATGCGTTTGGGCGTGATCGGCGGGCTGGGCCCTATGGCGACTGCCTATTATTTGGAGCTGGTGGTCCGCATGACGGATGCCAAGCGTGATCAGGATCACCCAGAGATCATGGTGATGGATATCCCCACCATCCCGGATCGGACAGCGTATATCTTGGGGAAGAGCGATGAAGATCCGGTGGGGCCTATGGTCCTGCTGGGGCAGCAGCTGAAAAGTCTGGGTGCTACGGTGCTGGCCACTCCTTGCGTCACGGCCCACTACTTCCATGAGGCGCTGCAGCAGGGGAGCGGGCTCCCGGTGATCCATGTGATCCAGCGGACCGCACAGCTGCTGCGGGATGCTGGGGTGACCCAGGTGGGTCTGATGGCTACGGATGGGACCGTGGAGAGTGGCATCTTCCAGAAGGAACTGGAGGAGGCCGGGATCTCGGTGGTGCTTCCCGATAAGACGGGGCAGCAGGGGGTCATGGCTCTGATCTATGATCAGGTGAAGGCGGGGCTTCCGGCGGATATGGCGCTGTTCCGGGATATCCGGGACCGGCTGAAAGAGCAGGGCGCACAGGTGGTGATCCTGGGCTGCACGGAGCTGTCGCTGCTGAAAAAGCAGTGTGATCTGGGCGATGGGATCCTGGATGTGCTGGATGTGCTGGCGAAAGAGTCGGTGATCGCCTGCGGGAAGCCGGTGAAGGCGGAGTATGAGGTGCTGTTTTCACGATTTGAGTGATGAGGATACCATTCCGTAGGGGCGACCATTGGTCGTCTGGGTAGGATATCACGAATTCGCCGGAAACGGGGCAAATGTGCTGGGCCTTACTGCCGGACGAGCGATGCTCGCCCCTACAGTGGCAAGGCCCTGCCCTATGTTTGGATATGAGGGAGTTGGTTGGATGCAACAGACCAATGTTTTGGAATATTTGGAGAAGACGGTGTTGAGGGTGCCCCAGAAGGTGGCGTTTTCGGATGGTACCGATGGGATCGATTTTCAGACTGTGTATCACGACAGTCGGGCGATCGGTAGCTATCTTGCAGGCAAGGGCTACTACAATGAGCCTGTGGTGGTGTTCATGCGGAAGTACCCCAAGTGTGTGCCCGCGTTTTTCGGCTGCGTTTATGGCGGCTGCTACTATGTGCCGATCGACGAGGAGATGCCTCGCTTTCGGATCGAGCTGATCTTCGATAACTTGAAGCCCCGGGTGATGCTGTGCGATCAGGGGACGCTGGAGATGGCCAAGACCTTCGCTTTCGATGGGGAGATCCTCATTTACGATCAGGTGACCCAGACGGCGGTGGATGATGCCGCACTGGCGAAGATCCGGGATCGGCAGCTGGATACGGATCCGATCTACATCGTGTTCACCTCCGGCTCCACGGGCGTTCCTAAGGGCGTGGTGGCTTGCCACCGGTCGGTGATCGATTATATCGAGAACCTGTCGGAGACCTTGGGCTTCAATGAGGATACGGTGTTCGCCAATCAGGCTCCTCTTTATTTCGATGCTTGCCTGAAGGAGCTGTATCCCACGATCAAGTTCGGTGCCACCACCTATATCGTGCCTCACAGCCTGTTCATGTTCCCGATCAAGCTGGTAGAGTTCTTGAACCAGCATCGGGTCAACACGGTGTGCTGGGTGGTGTCGGCCCTGACTATGATCTCTTCTTTCAAGACCTTCGACAAGGTCAAGCCGGAGTTCCTCCACACCATCGCTTTTGGCTCGGAGGTGTTCCCGATCAAGCAGTTCAAGCTGTGGCGGGAGGCTCTGCCGGAGGCCAAGTTCACCAATCTGTATGGGCCCACGGAGTGTACCGGCATGAGCTGCTACTATCATGTGGACCGGGACTTTGAGCTGGACGAGGCGATCCCTGTGGGGCGGCCCTTCCACAACACCCAGATCCTGCTGCTCACCGATAAGAATGAGCTGGCGGCGCAGGGCGAGGTGGGTGAGATCTGCATCCGGGGCACCTGCCTGACCTTGGGCTACTATCATAATTTTGAAAAGACCAACGAAGTCTTCGTCCAGAACCCGCTGAACGACCGGTATCCGGAGCTGATCTATCGCACCGGTGATCTGGGCAAGTGGAATGAGCGGGGCGAGCTGGTGTTCGTGTCCCGGAAGGACTATCAGATCAAGCACATGGGCCATCGCATCGAGCTGGGCGAGATCGAGGTCAATGTGAACATGCTGGAGGGCATCCAGACCAGCTGCTGCATCTATGACAAGGCTACCGATAAGATCGTGCTGTATTATGTGGGCGATATGGAGCTGAAAGCGTTGGTGACGGTGCTGCGGGAGAAGCTGCCCCGGTACATGATCCCCAACAAGGTGATGAAGCTTGACACCATGCCCCTGACTGCAAACGGCAAACTGGACCGGGTGGCGCTGAAAGCCCGCTTCGAAGCGGAGAAAAAGGAGAAATAAGCTATGAATGAACTGATCGAGATCCTGGAGAACCTGCACCCTGAGGTGGATTTTGAGACTTGTGAGACTTTGATCGAGGATAAGATCCTGGATTCCTTCGATATCATCACCATCATCTCTGAGATCAATGAGACCTTCGATGTGGTGATCCCTGCTGAGGAGATCGTGCCCGACAACTTCAATTCCGCCAAGGCTCTTTATGAGCTGGTGTGCAGACTGGAAGAAGACTGATGCTGTTCACATCCTTCCATTTCATCGCCTTCATGGCGGTAGTGTGTCTTGCGTATTATCTGGTGCCGAAGAAGTGGCAGTGGCCGCTGCTTTTGATCGCCAGCCTGTATTTCTACTGGTGCGCCGATCCCAGGTATCTGATCTTCGTGGGGGTCACGGCGGTGTCGGCTTATGGCGCGACGCTGTGGCTGGAGAAGATCGAGGGGAAGCAAAAGGCGTATCTGGCGGAGCATAAGGCGGAGCTGGATAAGGAAGCGAAGAAGGCGTACAAGGCCAAGATGAAAGGGAAGAAGTGGCATCTTCTTCTGCTGTTCCTGGCGCTGGATCTGGGGATCCTGGCGGTGACCAAGTATACCAACTTCGTGATCGAGAACATCAATGGCTTCCTGGCCGGGGAAAATCGGCTGGGGCTGGTGGATATGATCGTCCCCATGGGCATCTCTTACTACACCTTCCAGACGGTGGGGTATGTGATCGATGTGTATCGGGGCAAGCAGGCGGTGCAGCGGAACTTCTTCAAGCTGCTGCTGTTCGTCACCTTCTTCCCCCAGATGGCTCAGGGACCGATCAGCCGCTATGGCGATCTGAGCAAGACCCTATATGAGCCCAAGGTGTTCCAGCGCAAGACCGTTTCCTATGGTCTCATGCGGATCCTGTGGGGCTATTTTAAGAAGATGGTGATCGCTGACCGGATCGTGACGGCAGTGCTGGCACTGGTCGGCGGGACGCAGTATGACGGGGCTTATGTGTTCGTGGCCATGGTGTTCTACGCCTTCCAGCTGTACTGCGATTTCACTGGCGGCATCGACATCACCATCGGCATCGCCCAGGTGATGGGGATCTCGGTGGCGGAGAATTTCGATCTGCCCTTCTTCTCCAAGAACATCAAGGAATACTGGAACCGGTGGCACATCACCATGGGCACCTGGTTCACGGATTACATCTTCTATCCGATCTCCGTCTGCAAGCCTATGCTGAAGCTGTCCAAGTGGTCCAGAGACCATCTGGGCAAGGCGGTGGGCAAGCGGGTGACGGTGTATCTTTCCAGCTTCGCTGTGTGGCTCACCACAGGCATCTGGCATGGGGCTGCCTGGAACTTCATCGTCTGGGGCCTTGCCAACTGGGTGGTGATCATGGTGTCTCAGGAGCTGGAGCCGCTGTATGGGAAGTTCCATGGGCGGTTCAAGCTGAAGGGGAAGGCTCCTTATGAGTTCTTCCAGAT
>JAFTKE010000189.1 GCA_017456045.1 Oscillospiraceae bacterium | reverse complement strand
GCCACGGGTAGCGTTCTTGCGAGCGTCACGGCAGGCCTTGCAGCGCTGGGGCTCGTTCTGGAAGCCACGCTCAGCGTAGAACTCCTGCTCACCGGCGGTGAACACGAAACCATTGCCGCACTCTTTGCAAACCAAATTCTTATCTTCGTACATTGACTTTACCTCTCTTCGGTTGTTTAGCCCCGTGACAGCCTACCATGTGGATCGGATAGAACGCGAGGTCTATTAATGATGGTGGCATTGCCACGAAATCGATTATACACAAAGGATCCCCATTTGTCAATCCTTTATAAAAATATTTTTGGATCTTTTTCTCGATTTATGCAATTTCCCAAGGTTCACCCAATGTCGAACGCCGTCTGTCCCTCGTAAGGGATGTGCAGATGGTCGTAGGCCAGGGCAGTGACGCACCGTCCCCGGGGCGTCCGGGTCAAAAATCCCAGCTGCATCAGGTACGGCTCGTACACATCCTCCAGTGTCACTGCCTCCTCGCCGATGGTGGCAGCCAATGTCTCCAATCCCACGGGACCGCCGGAATAGTTGCGGATGATCGCGGTGAGCATCCGCCGATCGATGGCGTCCAGACCCAGATGATCCACCTCCAGCCTTTGCAGCGCCATGTCTGCCGCCGCCTTGGTGATCACGCCGTCTCCCATCACCTGGGCGAAATCCCGCACCCGGCGCAGGAAGCGGTTGGCGAGTCTCGGCGTGCCACGGCTCCGGGAAGCGATCTCATAAGCGCCCTCCGGCTGGATCTCCATCCCTAAAATAGTGGCGGAACGGGTCACGATCCTGGCCAGCTCCTCCGGCGTATACAGCTCCAGCCGCAGCGAGACACCGAATCGGTCCCGCAGCGGTGCGGACAGCTGCCCAGCCCGGGTGGTTGCGCCCACCAGGGTGAATTTGGGCAGATCCAATCGGATCGAGTTGGCAGAGGGTCCCTTACCCACGATGATATCGATGGCGAAATCCTCCATGGCAGGATACAGGATCTCCTCCACCACCCGGTTCAGCCGATGGATCTCATCGATGAACAGGATGTCACCGGGGTTGAGATTGGTCAGCAGCGCCGCCAGATCTCCCGGCTTCTCGATGGCAGGACCGGAGGTGACCCGGATGTTCACCCCCATCTCATTGGCGATGACCCCAGCCAGCGTGGTCTTGCCCAACCCCGGAGGGCCATACAGCAGCGTATGATCCAAGGGCTCTCCCCGCCGCCGGGCAGCCTCGATATAAACAGACAGGTTCCCCTTGGCCTTCTCCTGGCCCGTATAATCCGCCAGCAGCTTCGGCCGCAGCCCGATCTCCCCCGCATCCTGAGGCGCATACACCGGAGAGATCAACGGCGTATCCAACTCCTGAGAAAATTCCAAACTCATAAATGACCTCCATCCACGCACCGTAGGGGCGGGTCACCGACCCGCCTCTACGACTCATCCCTTCATCACCATGGCCCGCAAGGCATAGCGCACCATCTCCTCGGTGGACGCCTTGGGATCCACGCCCTTGAGGGCCGTGGAAATCTCCGCTGGGGAATATCCCAGCTCCTGCAAGGCAGCGGTGGCCAGGGCGGCACCACCCCCCTGCTGCACGGGAGCCGACACGGTAGGACCGGAGAAGTCCAGCTCCATGGCCGAACCTCCCACCTTGTCCTTCAGCTCCAAAATGATCCGCTGGGCTATTCTTTTGCCCACGCCCTGGGCGGCGGTCAGCAGCTTCTCGTCTCCGGTCATGACAGCCAGCGTGAAGTTCTGCGGCCCACCGGCAGACAAGATCGCCATGGCCGCCTTGGGCCCCACCCCGTTGACGGAGGTCAGAAGGTCGAAGCAACGCTGCTCCTCCTTGCTGATGAACCCGTAAAGATCGAAGGCGTCCTCCCGAATGGACTCGGTGATATAAAGCCGCGCTCTTTGATCCAATTTCAATTGTCCGGCCGTATAAGCCGTCACCCGGCAGCCATAGCCCACACCATTGCAGTCCACCACCGCCAGCCCCGGCTCCAACACCGTCACCGGACCAGAAACGTAATATAACATCATCGATCTCCCCACAATGAAGATACGAGATATGAGATACCGGATACGAGATATCTCTTATCCATACCACCTATTTGACCATTTTATTCTTCTTTTTCTTTCCATTGCCGCCGAAGTCGAAGTCCAGCCCATCCAGGAACTCCCCCTCGGACAGGACCAGCACGACCACCACAGCGATCACCGCGAAGGCCCAAAAACCAGAGAAGGACAGGAAACGCCATCTGTTCTCCGGCTCTTTCCTGGAACACAGGCACGCGATCAGGAAAAACAGCATGAAAACGCAGCTAAAGAAAGCGAAGCTCCCCAAATACCGATCCCATTTGACCCATGTGATCACAGAAAGGGCCAGGGCAGCCACAGAAACAGAAATGATGATGACGCCCCAGATCCTGTGCCACAGCTTCCCTTGGACCATGTAGCCCACGCAAAACACCAGCGCCAAAACAGCGGCAGGGACCAGCGCCCATAGCAGCGTCCCCAGATCCGGGGCCCACCCCAAATGGGCATAGAGCGTACCGATCACATGACCGGAGCAGACCGCATTGATGAAATAGCTGGCAGCATACAGCACCACCCGCCATCTCTCCCTTACCACCGCGTCACGCTTCCTCATCCGACCGGCCTGCACATGGAGCAGCACCGCCACCAAACAAAGCATGACGGCCCCGGCGATACCGATGCCCCAATGCACGGCCCCCATGACAGGCGCGAAGCACCATGCCACCACTGCCATGACCACCAGAGCCAGGAAATAGACCGGGTATCGTTTCAGCTCCTCATGAGCCATCATCATCCCTCCTTGATCCTCGCCAGCAGCGACGTGGCCGACCGCCCGTGGCACAGCGCGATCGCGATCGCGTCCGCCGCGTCATCGGGCTTGGGCATAGCGTCCAGATGCAGCAACCTTTTGGTCATGTCCATCACCTGGTGCTTGGTGGCGTTGCCATAGCCCACCACCGCCTGCTTCACCTGGCTGGGCTTGTAGGAGAAGACCTCCAGCCCCGCCTGACGGATGGTGAGCAGGATCACCCCCCGGCTCTGGGCCACGCCGATGCCGGTGGTGACGTTCTGACCGAAGAACAGCTCCTCGATCGCCACCACATCCGGCTTGGAGATCTCCAGAAGCTGGCGCATATCCTCATACACGATCTCCAGCCGGGCAGAGAAGTCCATCCCAGCCGGCGTAGTGATCGCGCCGCAGCGCAGCAGCCGGAACTGCCCACGCTCCGCCTCTACCAGACCGAAGCCGATGATCCCATAGCCCGGATCGATGCCTAAGATCTTCATATCTCGCCACCGGCAGCGATGTGCCAGTAGTACAGCAGGACACAGATGATCATGATCACCAGACCGATCCGTGCCAACCAGACCTGCCACGCGGGACGAGGCGTATACTCCTCTTTGACCTGCTCTTCCATCTTTTCGTTTTCCATATACAACACCTCACTGGATATGATATCACATCCATCCCCGAATTCCTATATTTTTTTCACGAAAACACCAGCTGCACCAGCAGCATATAGCAGACCGTGCCGCCCAGGATGCTCAGAAGCGTGTTCCGCCGCCAGATATGCAGCCCCGCCACCACGGCGCAGGCGATCAGGCTGGGCAGCCACCCGGAGAGATCCGTCAAGCGGACCTCCTTCAGGCAGTACACCACCAGCATCCCCATGATCGCGCAGGGCAGTACCCGTCCCAGCTTGGCGACGGGCTTGGGGACCTCCCCTCCGCTGCCCCAAAGCAGGAAGGGCAGGAAACGCAGCAGCGCCGTCACCAGCGCCATCACCGCCACCGCGGCCCATAGATATCCTTCACCCATCCCGACGGTCCTCCTGATAGAAGCATAGCAGCCCACCGATGATCACCATCGCCGGGATCAAAAAGCGGTCACTGCCGAACACTGCCAAACACGCCACCGATACCCCCACGCCGATCAACGCCGGTCCATGATCCTCCCCGGCGAGCCACTGCTCCAGGAACACCGTCAGAAACAGCGCCGTCAGTGCGAACTCGATCCCCTGGGTGGGGATCGGCAGCAGCGCCCCAGTCACCGCCCCCAGCAGCGTGCCCAGCACCCAGTACCCATGATCCAACACAGACACCAGCAGCCGGAAGTCCTTCCCCTGATCCTTCCCCGCGCACAGGAGCGAGTAGGTCTCGTCCGTCAAGGAAAAGATCAGATAGGGCTTTCGCAGCCCGGTCCCCCGATATCGCTCCAGCATGGACACACCATAGAACAAGTGTCTGGCGTTTACCATCAGCGTAGTCAGCGCCACCGTCAGCAGCGACGCCCCACCGGTCATCAGACCCACCGCTGCATACTGCATGGACCCGGCATAAATGAACAGGCTCATGGCGACACTGAGCCCCACGCCGAACCCGGCGGACCGCATCAGCATCCCGAAGCCAAAGCCCAACACCAGATATCCGGTCATCACCGGCAGCGTAGCCAGCACTGCCCGTTTCAAAACATCCTTCATGATCGCTCCTGTAAAGCCACGAACGCAGCGTTATTATCCCATTATAGCACTGCTATCGCCTCCTGTCGATCAGATTTTTCTTGCAACACCAACGCTACTGTGGTACAATGGATGAAACTATCACCCAGGAAAGGACCACCACCATGGACATCAACGACATCCTCCTGGACGCCCGTTTCAAGGACGCCCGTCCCATGGATACTGTAGAGAAGATCCGGTCGATCCTCCAAAGCCTCGGCATCGAGACCGAAGAGCATTGGGGCGAGACCGCGGTGCCCTACTGCCATAGCCTCAGCGTCCAGATGAAGGGCACCTCCTTCCGGGTCAACGGCAAAGGGCTGAGCCGGGAATTCGCCCTGGCCAGTGGCTACGGCGAGCTGATCGAGCGGTTCCAGCTGGGCTACATCGGTGCCCTGGAGGATCAGAAGACCGGCGGCAGCGCCTCACTGCAGTCCTACGCCCGTCAGCATATGGACGACCTGCTGCGCTCCTCCCCAAGCCACTATCAGGCCCTTTCTCAGCGTTTGGAGCAGATCATGGGCATCTCCATGACCCCGGAGGCGATCTTGCGTCAATTCGCCGACCCCCAGGGCCAGGTCCCCTGCGTCCCCTGCTATGAGCTGACGCAGGGAGAGAAGACATGGTTCCCCAATCGGATCCGGACCCGTGTCTACGGCAGCAACGGCTGCGCCGCAGGCAACACCATCGAAGAAGCCATCGTCCAGGGGCTGAGCGAGGTGGTGGAGCGCCATGTCCAAAGCCAGATCAATCTACGAGGCCTCACCCCGCCGGACGTGCCGGAGGAGGTGCTGCGCCGGTTCCCCACCGCCTATGAGATCATCACCTACGTCCGTTCCCAGGGCTATCAGGTCCTGATCAAGGACTGCTCCATGGGCACAGGCTTCCCGGTGATCTGCGCCTGCCTGATCCACCGGCAGACCGGCAGATACCACACCCATTTCGGAGCCTACCCGATCCTGGAGATCGCGGTGGAGCGGGCCCTCACCGAGAGCTTCCAGGGCCGTGATATCCATAATGTGGCGGACATGACCGACCTGATCTGCGACGACTCCGGACTGACCCCTCTGGAGTGCCTCACCGGAGAGTTCTTCAAGGGCGTCTACAAAAAGCCCGCCTCCTTCTTCATCGGCCCGGCTTCCTATCCCTATGACCCGGAGCTGGGCTTCGACGCCGCCTCCAACGAGGCGCTTCTGGGCCAGTGTGTGGATCATTTCGCCCGCCTGGGCCACCAGATCCTGGTCTACGACCGGTCCATACTGGGCTTCCCCACCTGCCAGGTGTTGGTCCCCGGCTACAGTGAAGTGTTCGTGGACCGGCTGTGCAACCAAAAGGATCGCTACCGCTATTCCGGCCACGCCGTCCGTGCCCTGCGCTGCCCCACCAAAGCCACCATCACAGAGATGCTGGGCCTGCTGATCCACCTGGACCAGATGGACCAGCTCCATAAAGACGACCGGCTCTCCCGTGGCTTCCTGAACGCCGCCAACCTCAGTGCGGATCTGGACGGGGAGGGGCCGCGCTTGATGAACGCCAGCCTGGCCTACATCTACTTGACCCTGGGCCGGGAGCCAGAGGCGATCGCGTGCATCGACCGTCTGCTGCCGGGATCCCCGGCCGAGGACGTCTCCTACCTGGCTGCCCTGAAGCGATACCTGACCATGAAGCAAGCCAAGCGGGACCCTGCCTTCATCCGCCAGACCCTTGAGACCTTCCACGGCCCCGAGATCACCGACAACCTTTACCACCATCTCCAAAACGGGCTCCATCCTTTGGATCGGTTCACCCTCCACTGCCGCCTGGACTGCGGAGAGGATTGCCTCCTCTTCGGCAAATGCCATAAGGTATACCAGAACCAGCTCAGCGCCCTGATCGATGACCGGATGAAGCACTACGATCCCACCCCCCACGTCCATCGCCTGGAAAAGATCCTCCATAAGACCTGACACTGAAAAACGGAGCTGCAAAAAGCAGCTCCGTTGGTCTCTTTATCGGGACTCTCATCACAGCCTGGGGTCGCCCTCCGGCAGGAAGGTCAAGATATCCGCATCTGCCAGATCGATGACCAGCGTGTCCCCATCCACAGTCAGGAACATGGGAGATTTATCCTTCTGGTTCAAGGTCATAGTCTCCGGATCGAACACCAGCTCCAGCACATCCTTACCCTTGAGGTACATCTGGGCGGTATGATCCTCCCGGATCAGCAGATAGGATTCAGACAGCCCCTGGAATTTCAGCGTGCTGTAGTTGAAGACGACTCCCTCAGAGGTCATGGTATACAGCCAATACATCCCCACCAGATCCGGCTCCGCAGGCTGCGTGGGGTCGTCTTTAGGCTCCGTAGGATCGTCCTTCGGCTCCGTGGGGTCGTCCTTGGGCTCCGTGGGATCGTCCTTGGGTTCCGTAGGATCGTCCTTGGGCTCCGTAGGATCGTCCTTAGGCTCCGTGGGATCGTCCTTGGGCTCCGTGGGATCGTCCGTGGGCTCCGTAGCGTCGTCCGTGGGCTCCGTGGTCTCATCTGCAGGTGCCGTGGTCTCATCCTTGGGATCGGTGGCATCGGTCGCAGGCTCGGTGGGCTGTGTAGTGGGGTCTGTGGGCACCGTTTCCGGCGCGTCCTCCCCCTTCAGGAACAGGATCTCAGCCCCCTCGTTGATCAGCTTGATCTTCTTGCCGTCCCGGACGAACTCCATGGACCGCTGGTCATCAAAGACGATGCCCTTCTCCTCATCATAGCGCAGATCCACCGGATCCTCGCCGGAGAAATACAGCACCGCGCTGCCGTCCTCCCGCAAAAGCAGATAGGAATCCTCCATCCCCATCATCTCCAGCACGGCCCGATCGATCACGTTCCCCTCGGCGGTCATGCTCTCGATCCAGTAGGTCCCCGGCAGAGGCTCGCTCCCACCATCGGTCTGCTCCTGGGCGCAGGCCCCCAGGCTCAACACCATGACCAACGCCAAAACTACCGATACAAGTCTTTTCGTATCCATAAGCATCTCCATCAAATGATGGGCACCTCCGACCATCCAGTCAGGAGGTGCCCCGTTTTCATCGTTTTTTCGACTTCCGAAAGGATCAGCCCTTCTGGAAGACCAGCTCCATGCCGTCCTGAGAGATGGTGACCGTCTTGCCATCCAGCTTGTAGGAGACCGCCTCGCCGCTGGTATCCGTCAGGGTCTTGGCGTTCTGGTCCACCTTCAGTTCCTCGGACTCGCCTTCGAAGTACATCACAGCAGTGCCGTCATCCCGGAACTCCAGATAGGCATCGCCCATGCCCATTTCAGCCAGCTGGCTCGACGTCACGGTCATGCCCTCGTAGCTCATGCTCTGGAGCATATACTTCCCGCTCAAGCCGCCCTTGCCGCCGTCTTCATTGCTACAGGCCACCATGCACAGCACCATGACCAATACCAGAGAGATCGCTACCATTTTCTTTGCCATTTCTACTTTCTCCTTTCATCTATCGAGGGGATATGTAGTCGAAAGCCCGCCACGAAGGGAGGCCTCCGCCGCCTCCGGATCAGATCTGATCGCCGTCGTCAAAGGGATCGCCGCACTCCGGGCAGAACTTCGGGAGCTTCGCGCCCTTCTCCGGCTCCCAACCACACTTGTCGCACTTGTACTGCGGCACGCCGGCAGGCTTCTTTTCACCGCACTCGGAGCAGAACTTGCCCTTGTTCACTGTGCCACAGCCACAGGTCCAGCCGTCCGCTGCAGGCTTCTTAGCGCCACATTCCGGGCAGAACTTACCGGTGGCAGTGGCGCCGCAGGCACACTTCCACCCATCCTGGGGCTTGGGCTCCGGCTTCTTAGCGCCGCACTCCGGACAGAACTTGCCGGTGGCCATCGTGCCACAGCCGCACTTCCACCCCTCTGCCTCAGGCGCGGGAGCAGGAGCAGGAGCAGGGGCCGGCGCTTCTTTCTGCTGCTGCGCGCCCATGTTGTAGAACTGCTGGGCCGCGTTGAAGCCGCCGCCCATGGCCCCACCGGCCATGCCCATGCCCATGAAACCGGTCATGGCACCGGCAGAGTTCCCAGCCGCCGCCTCCATGGCGTTGGCGGTGGATTCGGTCATACGTCCAGCCATCATGAAGGGGTTCTGACCATAGGTGGCCGAATCCTCCATCTGGTTGATCTTCTTCATATCCTCTTCGGTGAGGGTGATGGGGTTCAGGGCGATCTTCTCGACAGTGATGCCTCTCGACTCCACCCACTCTGCCCGAAGGGCATCGTTCATGGCAGCTCTCAGCTCATTGACCTTGCCAGGCAGCTGACCGGGGCGCAGCTCCAGCTCGGACAGAGCGCCCAGCGCGGGCTGCAGCGCGGAGATGAACTCGGTCTTCAGCTGAGTATCGATCCGATCTCTGCGGTACTCATATTCCTCATTGCCGCAAACATTGGTGTAGAACAGCAGCGGATCCGTGATCTTATAGGAGTACACACCGTTGCAGCGGACCTGCACGGTACGGCTCATCCCGATCCGCTTGTTCACCACATCGAACATGATGGGGCTGGAGGTGCCGAACTTGTTGTTCATGATCTCCTTCAGGTTGAAGTAGTACACCCGCTGATCTCTGGCGGTGTCGCCGCCGAAGGTGAACCGCTTGCCGATCGCCTTGAAGGTCTCGATGATGCTCTGGCCCAGGCTTCCGGCAAAGATGGAAGGCTCGGTGGAGCTGTTATACTGGTATTCGCCCGGCTCTGCGCAGACCTCCACCACCTTGCCCTGGTCGGTGATGATCATACACTGACCCACCGCCACGGAGATGATGGAGCCATTGGAGATGACATCGTCCTCACCGCTGGTATTGGAAGACCGTCCAGTCACCTTCTTGTAGCCTCGACGCATCAAAACATCACTGGGAAGGGCATCACAGGTGAAGAACTCTCTCCACTGGTCCGCCAGAACGCCGCCAAGGGCACCTACGCCCGCTTTGATCAGACCCATAGCAAAAACTTCCTTTCTCGTTACATTCACCCGCCCCTGAAGGCCGGGTACAGTCCACGATCATTATATACTACCAAAGCCAAAAAAGCAATCCCCAAAAGGCGATCACCTGCCCACCAAATAAACACAGTCCGCCATTGAAAAGGCCCAGGACCTATGATATCATAAGGGCAAATCAGAAAAGAGGTGCCGCCATGCCCTTCCAGATCATCCGCAACGACATCACCACCATGAAGGTGGAGGCCATCGTCAACTCTGCCCACCCGGAACCGATCATCGGCGGAGGCACCGATGCCCAGATCCACAAGAAGGCAGGCCCGAAGCTGCTGAAGGCCCGGCAAAAGATCGGCCCTATCGCCCCCGGCACCGCCCATATCACCCCTGGCTTCGACCTGGAGGCGAGATACGTGATCCACACCGTAGGCCCGGTGTGGCAAGGGGGCACCCAAGGTGAGGAGCCGCTCCTGCGCCGCTGCTACGAAGCCTCGCTGGAGCTGGCCCACCGGAAGCGCTGCCAGTCGGTGGCCATCCCCCTGATCTCCTCCGGTGCCTTCGGCTTCCCCAAGGACCGGGCCCTGGACGCCGCGATCGTGGCGATCAGCGCCTTCCTGCACCGCCATGAGATGATGGTGTACCTGGTGGTCTTCGACCGGGACGCCTACCGCCTGTCCGACGCCCTGTTCCACGATGTGGCCAGCTATATCAGCGAGAACTACGCCCAGGAGCGGCTGCGCCGGAGCCCCGCCGCCTCCCGTGACCTGTACCGCCGTGCCTGCGCTCCCGGGATGACCGCTCCCTGCGTCCAGGAGGAGGCCTGCGCCCTCCCCATGCCCTGCGCCACCATGGGCAGCAAGGACCTGAAAGAGCTGCTGGCCCAGACTGACGCGGGCTTCACCGACACCCTGCTGCGCCTGATCGACCGCTCAGGCAAAAAGGACGCAGAGGTCTATAAGCGGGCCAATATCTCCCGCCAGCACTTCTCCAAGATCCGCAAGGACCCTGCCTATCAGCCCACCAAGCCCACGGCCCTGGCCTTCGCCCTGGCGCTGGAGCTGGATCTGGAGCAGACCCGTGACCTGATCGGCAGAGCGGGCTTCGCCCTGACCACCAGCAGCAAATTCGACGTGATCGTCATGTACTTCATCTCCCAAAAGCGCTACGATCTATTCGAGATCAACACCACCCTCTTCGAGTTCGACCAACCCCTCCTGGGTGCCTGACCCTCCTTTGGGAAACGCCCCTAAATGGTCGCTGTGGTCATCGGGTTTACTCCGTCTCCTTGGTGTAGGGCCGGGTCGATGACCACAATGGTTGAAAACACAGGCTTTTTGTGATATCATCCATGGAAAGTACCCAGACGGTGGCCCTTTTGCGAGGACATCGATCAAGAAAGAGGTATCAAGATGTTGAAGATATTCGTAACTGGCGATGACCATATCGGCTTGAGATACGCGAGCCACCAGCAAGCCGCCACCCTGGCGTCCAGCAGGATCACGGCGTTCGAAGCCATGGTGGAAGCCGCTGACCGGGAGGACTGCGCCTTTTTCGTGATCACCGGCGATCTGTTCGAAAATACATACAGCGTATCCAAAAGGGACATCAAAACACTTTTGGATACGTTGTCTCGCTTTAAGGGCACCGTAGCGGTCCTGCCCGGCAACCACGATCATTACGATGAGGATGTCAAGCTGTGGCAGTATTTCAGGGACGTCATGGCATCCTATGATAACATCATGCTGCTCACCGAATACCGCCCCTACGAAGTGACGGCGAACGGAGAAGATGTGGTGTTTTATCCTGCGCTTTGCACCTGCGTACACTCTGCCCCGGGGCAAAACAACCTTGGCTGGATCAAGGATACCGCCATCGAAAACAACGGTGCCTACCACATCGGCATCGCCCACGGCGCTGTGGAGGGCGAGACCATCGACAAAGAGGGGCGCTATTTCCTGATGAAGCGTTCTGAACTGGAAGCCATCCCCATGGATGTCTGGCTGATCGGTCATACCCACGTGCCCTTCCCCCGTGACCTGACGGAGGATCTCACCGTACGCGACGATAAGATCTTCAACCCCGGCACCCACGTCCAGACCGATGTCTCCTGTAATACCGAGGGCGTGTGTTTCATCGTCGAGATCGCTGAGGATAAGACGATCCGGGCCAAGAAGATGGTATCCGGCGTCCTGCGTTTTTATCGCAGGACCATCGACGTCACCGCAGGCGAGATGGAGCGCCTCCTCCACGATGCGCTTGCTGATCTTGGGGATAACAGCGTGGTAGACATCATCCTGACCGGTGCCGTCACCCCTGAAGAATACGAGGATAGAGCCGCCATCATCGAAGCCGCCCTTTCCCGTTTCATCGAGGGCACCTATAACGACCATGCCCTCAGCAAGCTCATCTCCAAAGAACTGATCCGCTCCGAGTTCCCTGAGACCTCCTTTTCCGCAGGGCTGTTGACCTCCCTTTTGGCCGAACCCAAGGAGGCACAGCTGGCCTACGAGCTCTTAAGATCGCTGAAGGAGGGGAAATAGGATGAAGATCACGAATATATCTTGCACACAGTTCGCCGGCGTCCGTGACCGGGACGTATCCTTCACCGACGGGATCAATGTGATCTATGGCAAAAACGAGAGCGGCAAAAGCACCCTCGTCCACCTGCTCTCCCGGACGCTGTTCCAAAACGCGAAGCTCGACCGAAGAAGCGACAAAGGGTTCTATGATCTGTATTTCCCCAGCGCAAAGAAAGGCCGCTCTATCACAGGGGATTTCATCGACGGCAAGATCACCTTCGAGACCGAGAAAGGCATCTATACCCTTTCCAAAGAGTGGGGAGCCGACCCTCGCTGCGTGCTTTCCACCCCCGACGGCGCGATCCGTGCCCCCCAGGATATCGAAGCAGTCTTGAAGGATGCCCTCCTTTACGGCGAGGGCGTCTATTCCGATATGCTCTTCTCTTCCCAGCGTAACACCGATCTTTCCTTGCAGACGATCATGGACGCATCCAGGAAGACCGACCCCAAGCAAGCCCTCACCGACGCCATATCACAGGCGTTCGCCGAAAGCGACGGCATCTCTGTGGACGCCATCGAGCAGGCGATCGGGGCAAAGATCGACGAGCTTGCCGGTAAGCATTGGGACTTCGATCGGGAAGCGCCTGCTCGCAAGGCAGGCCGCTGGTCCACCGGTCTGGGCGAGGTCCTGAAGGCATATTACGCCCTGGAAGACACGAAGGCGGTCATGGACAAGATCTCCCGATTGGCATCCGACGCCGACGATGCCGCCAGCGCCCACGCGAAAGAAGACGAAGCCATGAACAAGGCAGAAGGAGCCTACCACCGATTCAACGCCTTCGCCAGTCGCCTTGCCGTCCGGAGCGAGCGAAAAAAGACGATCGACCGCATCGAAAAAGAGCTTTCGAAGATCTCCCAGGTCCTGTCCACCTGGCCGGAGCGTTCCGGCTATCTCCGCAAAGCAACGGCTTTGCACACTGAAAAGATGGACCGCCAGATCCTGGATAGATACACGGCCGCCAAAACGATCGTCGATGAGATAAAGTCCCTTGAGTCAAAAAGTATCGATCTTGCTCGTCCCACCGACACCGAGATCGACCGCGTCAAGGCCGCCCAGCGTGACATCCGTTCCCTTGAGGACCAGCTTCGTGGCATGAACATCACTGCCGCGATCGACCGGCTGGGCAGCGCTGATATCCAGATCACCTCCTTGCGCACCGGCGGACCAGTGGATATCTCCCACGGCATCGCTTCCATCACCGAGGCGGTGAAGATCACCATCCCCGGTGTCCTGGAGCTGCGATTGACCCCAGCTGATGTGGATGTCCCATCCATCAAAGCCCAGATCGCCCAGCAGGAGCAGATCGTTGCTGATATCTTCACGAAGTATCAGGTCGGTTCTTTGACCGCGCTTGAGGGCCTCGCCAAGACCGCAGCCGAAACGAAAGCGAAGCTCGACGATGCCCACCTGCGTCTTGCTATGCGCCTTGGCTCGACCACCTTCGACGAAGCGGAAGCCGCCGCCAACGCGGTGACCTCCGTGGTCCGTCCCATGGAAGAGATCCTGGACGATATCACAGCCCTTTGCGGCAGGAACGACCTCTCCCAGACCATCACCCAGACCGAAACGGTCCTCAGCAGCTATACCGCCGACTACGGCAGCATCCACGACCTGGAAGCCAGGGCATCCGACCTGGAAGCAGAGCTGGACCAGGCCAGAAGATCCATATCCGACGCAGCAGATATCCCCGCCGCATACCTCAGCATCCGCGATCCGGAGGCGCACCTGGAAGCATTGCGAAACGACCTGAAGGATCACCAGCGCCTTCGAGAGAAGACCCTTGCCGCCAAGACGGCCGCTGCCAGCAAGCTGGAGACCTACAAAGAGGACATCGCCGCCGATCCTGCGGAAGAGGTGGAGAAGGCAGAGCGCTATTTCGAAGAACAAAAGGCCCTGCTTCGCCATTGGCTGCATATCCAGGAGGTGTTCCAGGCCCAAAAAGATGCCCTTCGTGATCACCCGATGCAGGATATCGCCCACCGATTCACCCATTACCTGGGCATCATCTCAGGCGGCAAGGTCTCCTCCGACTTCCCCGAGGCCGATAAGCTGAAGATGGAGATCTACAGCGACGACAAACTGCTGGACCACGGCAAGCTGTCCGAAGGCACCAAGGAGACCGTGTCCCTGGCCTTCCGCCTCGCCGTACTGGACCATCTGTTCCCGGAAGGCGGCGGCGTGATCGTTTTGGACGATCCCTTCACCGATATGGACGCCGACCGCACCGCCCGCTCCTGTGCCCTGATCAAGGAATGCGCCAAGCAGCACCAGGTGATATTCCTCACCTGCAAAGAAGACCTGCTGGATATGCTCAGCGGGAACATCATCCGTTTTTGAAGGAGACCATGCCAATGATCCGACCCATGCGCCCCAACGACCACCCCCGCGTCCTTCAGATCTACGCCCAAAGCCTGGCATCAGGCGATGCCACCTTCACCAAAGACCTCCCCACCTGGGAAAAATGGGATGCAGACCACCACCGGGACTGCCGCCTGGTCTATGAGCGCAGCGGCCAGGTCCTGGGCTTCGCCGTGATCAGCCCCACCTCTACCAAGGCCCATTTCCGTGGCGTGGTGGAGGACAGCGTCTATGTGGACCGGGCCCACCGGGGCGAGGGCATCGGCCTTGCCCTGCTGCAAGCCCTGTGCGATGCCGTGGAGGAAGCCGGCTATTGGACGATCTACGCCTCCATCTTCCCAGAGAACCTGGGCAGCATGGCGATCCATGAGAAATGCGGTTTCCGGATCATCGGCAGACGTGAGAAGATCGCCCAGGACATCTTCGGCACATGGCGGGACACCGTGATCCTGGAGCGCCGTAACGGCATCGGCCTGTGAGCGTTCACAGAAAGTTGGTTTACGATCTGCCCAAAGTATGCTATAATGGTCTGCACCCAATGAAAGGAGGCGATGATCATCCGTAGGTTCCTGAAAAACGTCTGGGACGTGTTCCGCCGAGGCGATATGGTATTGCTGCTGCTGTGCCTGGTGGCATCCGGCGTAGGCTGTGTGTTCATCGCCAGCGCCACTGCCCATTCCGGCTCCATGCGCTATCTGGTGATCCAGATCGGCGCGATCATCCTGGGCATCATCTCCTATGTGGCGGTCTCCGCCATCGACCTGGACTTCGTGTCGGAGCATCGGGGCGTCCTGGTGGCCTTCAACATCTTCCTGTTGCTGCTTCTGATCCCCTTCGGCACAGACTTCGAGTCCGGCAACAAAAGCTGGCTGGCCTTCCCCTTCCTGCCCTTCAGCATCCAGCCCGCCGAGCTGTGTAAGATCACCTTCGTGTTGATCCTGGCCTCAGTGATGGCCAGCTACCAGCAGCGGATATCCTCGTTCCGGTCTGTGTTCACTATGCTGTTCCACCTGATCCTGTTGGTGGGCCTGAACATCCTGATCTCCGAGGACGCCGGCGTTTCCTTGATCTTCGTGTTCATTTTCGCCGGCATGGCCCTGGCAGGAGGCGTCAACTGGGGCTGGATCGGCACCGGTCTGGGCCTGGTGGCGGCAGGTGCCCCCCTGGTGTGGACTTACTTCATGAAGGAACACCAAAAGAGTCGTATCCTGGTGCTTTTCGACCCCACCATCGACCCTCAGGGCATCGATGAGCGCTATCACATGAAGCGCAGCCTCCTGTCCCTCACCGGCGGTGGGCTGACAGGCCAGGGACTGTTCCAGGGCAACCGCACCCAGATCGGCGCCCTGCCCGCCCAGCACACCGACTATATCTTCTCCGCCATTGGGGAAGAGGCCGGCTTCGTGGGCTGCTTCTTCGTGCTGGCGCTGCTGGTGGCGATCATCATCCGCTGCGTCGTGGTAGGCAGCCGCAGTCAGAACTATCTGCGCCGGATGGTCTGCTTCGGTGCCGCCACGGCCCTGATCTTCCAGATCTGCAGCAATGTGGGCATGTGCATCGGTGTCACTCCGGTCATCGGCCTGACGCTGCCCTTCATCAGCTACGGCGGCAGCTCGATCGTGTCCCTGTTCGCCATGCTGGGTCTGGTCTCCGGCGTCCACGCCCGTCCCAGTCCGAAAAAGCACGAGCTATACATCCGACCCTACCGCTGAGACCACGATCAGCCGAAAAAGGCGCTTGTGCGGCCTTCTTCGGCTGATCTGTATTTTTGCGCATACTATGATGAACGGAGGTGACTGATATGTCCCACTGTGGATCCTGCTCAGGCAGCTGCCACGGCTGCGCCCGGGAGCTGACCCTGACCGAGCCGGAGCTGCACATCCTGCGCTCCCTGGCCCAGATCCCCTTCCTGCCCATCGCCCGCCGGATCGACGACGCCGCCCCCATCTACCTGGAGGATGACGCCTACAGCCAAGAGGAATGGACCCTTGCCCTTCAGCACCTGGAGCGCAAGAGCCTGATCACTCTGGACTTCGACCAGCCCCTGAAAAACACGGATCTGAGCCGCTACGCCCCCTGGCCCATCCAGGGCAGCATGGCCCTCACCGCCCGTGGCCAACAGGTGCTGGACCTGCTGGACCTGGAACCCATCCTGGACGCCGACGGTCGTTCCCTCAAGCACGTGATTCTGGAGGGAGCGCAGCAGTACGAGACCATCTTTACCCTGTTCTTCAAGACCAACAATAACCACATCACCCACCGGGCGCTGCATTTCCCTATGCGCTGCGTGCAGAACAAGCG
>JAFTKE010000188.1 GCA_017456045.1 Oscillospiraceae bacterium | reverse complement strand
TCTCCACCACGCTGTCCAGGTTGGAGGCGTTGAAGTAGATGTTATACAGGATCTCGCTCTCGAAGCTGACGGTGCCGTAGCTCAGAGCCAGGGTGGGCTGCACCACGGTGCTGTAGTCAGGATCCGCCGCACCGCAAACCGTGCAGCTGCCGCCGGAATAGCTGTGTCCGGTAGCCGCCACATCGTCACCGGTGTAGCTGTCACCGCAGCCGGAGCAGGTGTAGGTGGTGTAGCCCGCCGCCGTACAGGTGGGAGCAGTCACCGTACCGCTGTAGCTATGGCCAGCGGCTTCCACGCTCTGGAGCTGATAGGAACCACACGCCGTACAGCTGCGCTTCAGTTCACCCTTTTCCGTACAGGTGGGAGCCTTCGTCTCGGTCCAGCCGCCATAGCTGTGCCCGGTGGCAGCCACGTCGTCACCGGTGTAGCTGTATCCACAGTGGTCGCAAGTGTAAGTGGTGTAGCCCGCTGCCGTACAAGTGGGTGCCGTCACCACGGAAGTATAGTCGTGACCCACAGCCACGCCGCACTTGGTGCAGTTGCCATCGGTGTCGTGACCGGGATGGGTGCAGGCAGTAGCCACATAGCTCAGGGTGTAGGTATCGTCCCCATTGTCCATCAGGGTGAAGGTGACGTCCTTCCCGCCGGGGACGAACAGCTTCTCAGCCGCGCCGGTAGAGGTGTTGAACAGGGTACCAGCGGTAACGTTCTCACCATAGTAAGCAGAGAGCATATACCAATCCTGATTGTCCCCAGACTTGACAGCCACATAGCTGTCCTGAGTGAAGAACGCGGTGACCTTGCCGTCCACGAACTTATACTGGCCCAGGTTCTCCCAGTCCGCCTCACAGGCGTAGTCCGCGCCGTTGATGTAACCGAAGAGGTAGTAGTCCTTGGCAGCCTTCTTGGTGCCACAAACGGTGCAGATGTTGTTGGAATAGGTATGGCTGCAGACCTCACCGCAGTTGGAGCAGGTGCCGCTGACCCAGCTATGGCCGATCGCGGCGGTGGTATTGCTGGTGTAGCTGTCACCACAGGAGCCGCAGGTATAGGTAGTATAGCCTGTGGCGGTACAGGTGGGATCCGTCACGGTGGCAGAGTAGCTGTGACCGGTGGAAGCGATGGACTCGGTATAGCTGTCGCTGCAGTTGCCGCAGGTGTAGGTCCGCACGCCGGCAGTGGTGCAGGTAGCGGCGGTGGTCACCTGAGAGGTGTAGCTATGGCCCACGGTAGCGGTGGTATCGCTGTTGTAGCTGTCACCACAATCATCACAGGTATAGGTGGTGTAGCCGGTGGTGGTGCAGGTGGGCGCCACGACCGTGGCAGAATAGCTGTGGCCCGTGGAAGCAGTGGTGTCACCGGTATAGCTGTCGCCACAGCCTGCGCAAGTGTAAGTAGTGTAGCCCTCTGCGGTACAGGTGGGGGCGGTGACGGAACCGGAGTAGCTGTGGCCCGTAGCGGCGATGGACTCGGTATAGCTGTCACCACAGCTGCCGCAGGTGTAGGTCCGCACACCATCCGTGGTGCAGGTGGCGGCAGTGGTCACCTGAGAGGTATAGGTGTGATCGGTGCAGTACTGCTCCCACTGGGCGTACATATACACGATATCCCCATCCACAGAGGTGGTCTTGGCAACGCCCACCCCATCGCTGTAGATGGACTTGGTGTATCCGGAAGGCTGGCTGCCCTCGGCATACCAGCCGGAGTTGGTGCCATCGGTGTAGTACCACTGGCCCTTGGTGGTACGGTAGGCCGTCCAGCCCACGAAATTATAGCCGGACCTGGTGAAGGTGTTCTTCCGCAGATTGGTGGTGTAGCCATACACCACCTCGGTATCCTCCATGGTCCCGGTACCGCCGTTGGGGTCGTACTTGATGGTGTAGGTGATGTCCAGGGGCTCCCACTGGGCGTACATGGTCACCACGTCATTGTCCGTGGACGTGGACTTGGCGACGGTGACACCGTCGGTGTAGATATGATAGGTGTAGCCATCCGGCTGGGAACCTTCCGCGTACCAACCGGTGTTGGTGCCGTCGGTATAGTACCACTGATCCTTAGCCTGCCGATGGGCGGCCCAACCGGCGAAGCTGTAGCCATTGCGGGTGAAGGTGTTGGTCCGCAGAGGTACCTTGTAGCCATAGGAAACATGGGTGTCCGCCATGGAGCCGGTACCGCCGTTGGCGTCGTACTGGACGGTATAGTGGGTGGTCTGAGAGGTGACCTTGGAGAAGGTGTAGCCATCGAAGCAAGCCACGCCATCGTGGTTGGTGTCAGAAGACGTCACCCGTCGCTGGACACCGAAGTAGAGCTTTCCGTCAGCGGAGCAGATGTCACAGCTTTCCAGTTCGAACAGAGCAGAATACGCGCTGCTGGTGACCCGGAAGGACAGATGCTCGATGGGATAGACGGTGCCGGAGGCGTTCTCCAGGTTGTACACCAGGATGACGCTTCGGTTCAGATTGGAATCGTCACCGGACAGGGGCAGATACAGCATCCCGTCATGGTAGCCCATGCCCTGGTTGACATAACTGCTCAGGTCGTTATAAGTATCCTTGATGTAAGCCTGAGACTTGCTCAGGGTACACAGCTTGGTCATGTTGATGGTCGCGCTGGTAGCACTGGTGCTGACCGTGCCGGTATACAGGTCCATGCCCCACTTGGTCAGCAGTGTGATCGTACCGTTGCTGACGCCCATGATGGACATAGCGGTGGCGCAGATGTCAGAGCCCTCGCACTGCAGGTGGTATTCCGCCGCCTTGTACAGATAGGACCCTTCCCGTCTGAACCGGATGATGCCGCTGGCGCCCTTCTTGGTGGTGGCGACGAACAGCTGAGAGTAGCCATCGAAGCCCCACACGTCCATATCGTTGGCGTGATCCAGATAGGTGAACATATAGCCACCGCTGTCGCCGTTGTACAGCTTCTGGGTATCACCGGTGTCCTTATCCGTCATAGAGATGAACGCACCATCATCGGTGCTGTTGATCTTGATGGTGTAAAGATACTGGGACCCCACTGCAAGGCCCTGGATACTGGGGCAGGAGTTGTAGTCATAGATCTTTGCCACATCGGTGTAATCGCCATAGAATTCATAGGCCACCACGGCATCCGCCGCGGAAGGCACCATGACCATGGAGGCGAGGAGGATCACGAGGGACAGCATCGCGATCCAGCGTTTCATCGGTCTTCTCATAAGTCACAGATCTCCTTTGGTTATGATGATATTTCAGAATGACCCTTATATTTATTTTAACATTATATCCTCATCTTGGCAAGATAGGATCTGTGATCTTATCTATTTTGTCCAAAATTCTCCCTACAGGATGGACCCCAAAACCCTCTCAAGAAATGAAAATGCCCAAGGAAGACCCATCGTCTTCCTCGGGCATCCTTATCGGCTCGTTTTGCTTTCCTCCAGAAGGTCCTCCAGCGTGATCCCCTCGAAGAATTCATCGATGATCTTATCCAGCCGTTCCCACATAGGGAGCGTGTGGCAGCAGGTGGACCGGGAGCAAGCGGCAGGTCCCTGAGTGGTGCAGGACACGGTGGCAAGGCTCCCCTCGGTCAGCTTCAGGATGCTGCCCACAGTGTATTCCTCCACCGGCCGATCCAGCTTATACCCACCGCCCTTGCCGTGGACCGCGTCCACCAGCCCAGCCTTGGAGAGGGTGGTCATGATCGACTCCAAATACTTTTGGGAGATGTTCTCCTCCTCCGCTATCTGCTTCAACGGGATCCGACCCTGATCCTTAGCCAGCGCCAGATACACCATCACCCGCAGCGCATAGCGGCCCTTGGTGGATACGATCATATCTTACTCGCAGTGAGCGCAATGCTCGCAGTCGGGGAACTGGGCCTTGTCGTAGGCGATGCCGTTGCGGTCGTAGTAGTCCTTCAGGGCATTCTTGATCGCCTCCTCCGCCAGCACGGAGCAGTGGAGCTTGTGTGCCGGCAGACCGTCCAGCGCCTCAGCCACAGCCTTGTTGGTCAGGGCCATAGCATCCTGGATGGACTTGCCCTTGATCATCTCGGTAGCCATGGAAGAAGACGCGATCGCGCTGCCACAGCCGAAGGTCTCGAACTTCACATCCGCGATGATGTCGTTCTCGATCTTCAGATAGATCTTCATGATATCGCCACACTTGGCGTTGCCCACCTCGCCCACACCGTCGGCATTCTCGATGATGCCCACGTTCCGGGGATTGGTGAAATGATCCATAACCTTCTCACTATAAAGTGCCATATCTCATTAACTCCTTTTATTCTATGATGGCGCAACGCCAAGGCTCCCCTCTCAGGGGAGCTGTCGGCGCAGCCGACTGAGGGGTGCCGCGCAGCGGCATGCCTTCCCCTCTGGGGAAGGTGGCGGCGCAGCCTCCGGATGAGGGCCGCGCAGCGGCAAAGCCCACTCCTACACACATTTACAGGATATACTCCCGCTTCCCATTCTGCAGATCCCGCCACACCGGGGAGATCCCCCGCAGGTAAGCCACCACCTGAGGCACCACGGTGAGGATATGGTCCACTTCCTCTTCCGTGTTGTACTCGCTCAAACTCAGCCGAAGGGATCCGTGGGCCACATCATGGACCCGCCCGATTGCCAGCAGCACATGACTGGGATCCAGTGAGCCAGAGGTGCAGGCAGACCCGGAGGAGGCCTGTACCCCCTTCATATCCAGAAGCAGCAGCAAGCTCTCGCCCTCGATGCCCTCGAAGCAGAAGCTGACGTTGCCGGGAAGCCGATTTTTCGGATCACCGTTCAACGCGCAATGGGGGATCTGGCTGAGTCCATCGATCAGGCGGTCCCGCATGGCCTTGACCTTGGCCATGGTCTCCTCCATATGCTCACAGGCATCCTCCAGCGCCGCCACCATGCCCATGATACCGGGGATGTTCTCGGTTCCGGCCCGCTTGCCCCGCTCCTGAGCGCCGCCCTCGATCACGTTGGTCAGCGCGATGCCTCTGCGGCAGTACAGTGCGCCCACGCCCTTGGGGCCGTGGAACTTATGTCCCGACAGGCTGAGCATATCGATGTTTTGTTCCTTCACGTCGATCTTCAGAT
This sequence comes from Oscillospiraceae bacterium, assembly GCA_017456045.1. GTDB lineage: Bacteria > Bacillota > Clostridia > Oscillospirales > Oscillospiraceae > Faecousia. The sequence continues at coordinate 7,529 of JAFTKE010000188.1, read as the reverse complement.
GTCCCACCGCCTGCACCGCATCGGTATGGAACAGCACGCCCTTGGCCTTGCACACCGCGCCGATCTCAGCGATCGGAAGCACGGAGCCGATCTCATTGTTGGCATACATACAGGTCACGAGACAGGTATCCTCCCGGATCGCATCCTCCACCTGCTGAGCCGTGACGTTGTGGCCCTCCCGGACATCCAGCAGCGTGACCTGGAAGCCCTCCTTCTCCAGCTTTTTCAGAGTATGCAGCACCGCGTGATGCTCGAAGGCAGTGGAGATGATATGCTTCTTCCCCTTCCGCGCACCCAAACGGGCAGCGGAGATGATGGCCTGGTTGTCGGCCTCGCTGCCGCCGGAGGTGAAATAGACCTCTCTCGGCTCACAGCCCAGCACCTTGGCCACCCGTGCCCGGGCATCCTCCAGCGCCTCCTTGGCCTCCTGGCCCACAGAGTGCAGGCTGGAGGGGTTGCCATATACGCTTTCAAAATAAGGCACCATGGCCTCGATCGCCACCCGACTCATCTTGGTCGTGGCCGCGTTATCCGCATAAACGAACATATATAAAACCTCCTTCGGCTTTCGCCTAGTAGTCGTGTAGGTAATATACCACCACTTACCTACTTTGTCAATAGGTGATACACATTCGATCCCCCAAAGTCCCCGTAGGGAAAGGGCATGCCCTTTCCCTACATCGCGTTACTACCATCTCTCCGCCCCAAAACCCAAAGCCGCTGCCCTATGGCAGCGGCTCCGGGATAAGCTCACATCCCCAGGGTCTCGTCGGCGATCCCCATCGCCTGATACAGCAGCTGCGCCGCCTGGGCCCGTGTCAATACCTCCGCGGATACATCGACCCCATGCTCCGCCATGGCCCCGATCGCGTTCTCAGCCCACACAGGCAGCTCCCCATCGTTCTCCTTCCCGGACGCGATCACCGACACCTCCAGATCCAAAGCGTTTTGCAGCAGCAGCGCCGCCTCCGCTCCGGTGATCGGCTCCTGGGCCTGGAAGCTGTCCCCATAGGGCCACCCGGCGCTGATACCCGTCCGCAGCGCCGCCGCCAGATAGGGCCTCAGCCAGCCTGGGGCCTCGTCGGAGAATCCGGTGTGGACCGCGTCCTCATCCACCGGGATCTGCAGTGCCTTCACCAGCACGGTCAAGAACTCTCCCCGGCTGACGGTCTTCTGGGGCTGGAAGCACAGCTGCCCCGCCACCTGTTCGCCCACGAACAATCCCGTCTCCTTCATCCACTCCGCTGTGAACCGGCAGCTCTGCCCCACCGTATCGGTGTATTGCTCTTTGGTGGTGGGCTTCAGGATCTGCACCGTGACAGTAGCCTCTCTGGACACCTTCCCGGCAGGATCCGTGGCGGTGAAGGTGAAGGAATCGGTGCCCACCTTGTTCTTCTTGGGGGTATACAGATAGGTCCCATCCTCACTGACGGTCACCGTGCCCCGCTTGGGCTGACGGGTGACAGTGTAGGTCAGCTTCTGCCCCTCCGGATCTGTGACCTTCAGCTTCCCCTGGTTGGGCAGGTTCTTATAGGTCTCGATGGCAGAATCCTCCGCCACCGGTGCCTTGTCCACCTTGCCCTTGATGGAGATGGTCATCTCCGTGGCCCCCTCCACCCGGTCGGAGAAGATCGGCAGATAGGTGACCGTGGCCTGGCAGTCCTGCTCAGTCAGCAGCGGCTGGAACGTGAGCATGGAAAGCTGCTGCGCCGTCAGGATATCGCCGCTGCGGATCACCCGATTGCCCAGCATCACCGTCCCGGTCCCACTTTCCGGCAGACCGGTGACACAGACCCCGGCCAGCTCCTCCTGCGAGAAGTCCTTGGCGGAAAAGCAATAGACGCTGTCGCAGTCCACCTCCGCAGCCCGTGCCGCCCCAGCCACTCCCACCGCCACAGCGCCGCAAAGGGCCAGGCAAAGGAAACGTGTACGAATCATAGAAAAGCTCCCTCCTATATTTGTCTTCCCCCCTAGTGTTTGCCACCCATGCCAAAACTATGCATCCCCAGCCCCAGCCTGTCTTGATCATGGATGATGATCTACAGTCCTTCCCATACGCTGCACACCATTTTATGCCCCATCCCCAATTCCCACCTTGATTCTCCCCACGAAATGGGGTATGATATGGAAAAACAGAAAGGAACGCCGCCATGCTGAAAAAGATCCTTTGCCTGACCAGTGCCACCGCCCTGGTCCTGTCCATGGCGCTGCCCGTCCACTCCCTGGACTACGAGGGCAGCGAAGCCTATTCCTCCGGCAAATACTATCAGGCTCTGACGGAAGTCCCTCTCACCGGCGACCAGCGCGCAGACATCGTCAACATCGCCCTGTCCCAGGTGGGCTACCAGGAGGGCGGCTCCAGCCCTCTGCTGTCCGGCGAGGTCTACGGTGGTGTTAACTTCACGGAGTACGGTGCCTGGTACGGGATGCAGGATATGTGGTGCGCCATGTTCGCCTCCTGGTGCGCCCACGTAGCGGACATCCCCACCGACGTGATCCCCAGCCATTCCTACACCCCCAACGGTCTGAAATGGTTCCGGGACCGTGGCCTGGCCCATGAGCAGTCCGAGATCGCCGACGGCACCTACACCCCCCGCCCTGGAGACCTGATCTATTTCCGCTCCACCCGCAACGAGAACACCACCAACCACGTGGGCATCGTCACCGGCTGTGAGGGGGGCATGATCTATACTGTGGAGGGCAACATCGGCTCCCCCGCCACCTACTCCAACGGCGGCATGGTGACCACCGTCACCTACCCCATCACCAACAGTTATATCGTGGCCGTCTGTTCGCCCAACTATACCACCGGCGCCGCCAGCGTCCAGGATCCCATGGTGACCCTGCGCCAGGCGATCCAGAAAGCGGAGGGCAGTGGCTACGACCAGATCCACACCAGCTACGGCACCGTGACCCTGGGCATCGGCCAGTGGTACGGCACCCAGGCCCAGGCGTTGCTGCGTGCCATCCGGGAAGCCGACGAAGCCGCCTTCGCTGCGCTGGATACCGCCGCCATCGCCCAGGATCTGGACCAGGCAGACTGGTCCGCCTACCTTCCCGATGCGGATAAGACTGCCTGTATCCGCCGGATCCTCAGCTCCGAGCAAGGCATCCGCGCTCAGGACCGGCTCCTGACCGACCAACTCCAGGCCCACCTGACCACCGCCCAGGAAAAGGGCATCACAGACCTGGAGACCCAGACCCTCTACGCCCTCCTGTGCCACCTGCTGGGCCCCACCACCGCAGACCGCCTCATCTCCACCCCCCTCCAGTCCACCCCCTACGCCTATCTGGCGGATCTACTCTAACTCTACTCCGCTGTAGGGCAGGGAGCTTGCCCTACAGTGGAGTAGAGATGATCCATATCATCCACCACCCCGCAAAAAACGATCGGCCCACGGCCGATCGTCACCTTTATCCCCACTCAAGGAGGATCCTATGCAAGAACAGTTCTCCCGCACCGAAGCCCTGCTGGGCGCGCCCGCCATGGAGCGGATCCGCAGCGCCCGTGTGGCGATCTTCGGTCTCGGCGGCGTGGGCGGCTACGCCCTGGAAGCCCTGGCCCGCAGCGGCATCGGCACATTGGACCTTTTCGACCACGACACCGTCAGCCTGACCAACCTGAACCGCCAGATCCTCGCCACCCACGCGACCCTCGGCAAACTCAAGGTAGAAGCAGCAAAAGACCGTGTCAGAGCCATCAGCCCCGACACGGTGGTGAATGCCTATCCAGTTTTCTATCTCCCGGACACCGCTGACCAGTACGATCTTTCCGTCTACGACTATATCATCGACGCGATCGACACCGTTACAGGAAAACTCTGCATCATCCAGCGGGCCATGGAAGCCAGCGTCCCAGTCATCAGCTGCATGGGCACCGGCAACAAGCTGGATGCCACTGCCCTGCAAGTCACGGACATCTCCAAGACCTCCGGCTGCCCCCTGGCCCGGATCATGCGAAAGGAGCTTCGCAAGCGGGGGATAGACCATCTGAAGGTAGTCTATTCCACAGAGGAAGCCCTCCCGCCCCAGGGCACCGACCAGGAAGCCGCCGCCCTGGGCAAGCGCACGATCCCCGGCAGCACCGCCTGGGTCCCGGGCGCTGCCGGACTGATCCTGGCAGGGGAAGTCATTCGGGATCTTTCGAGATGACGGTGAGCTGTTCCGGGTTGGCCCGGGTCTTGAACTGCAGCTCCTGATGCTTGATGCTCACCGTGGTGCCGGGAGCGATGGAACGGGTGATGAAAGCGTTGGATCCGATCACGCACCCACGCCCGATCACCGTCTCGCCGCCCAAAATGGAGGCACCGGCATAGATCGTCACATTGTCCTCGATGGTGGGATGCCGCCGTACCCCCCGCAGGCTCTGACCGCCCCGGGTGGAAAGCGCGCCCAAGGTCACGCCCTGATAGATCTTCACGTTCTCCCCGATCACCGTGGTCTCGCCCACCACGATGCCGGTACCATGGTCGATGAAGAAGAATTTTCCAACGGTGGCACCGGGATGGATGTCGATACCGGTGACGCTGTGGGCATGCTCCGTCATCATCCGGGGCAGCATAGGGACACCAAGCTCATATAATACATGGGCCAGCCGATACACCGTGATGGCGAAAAGGCCGGGATAGGAGAAGATCACCTCGTCCTTGCCGGTAGCCGCCGGGTCACCGTCATAAGCTGCCTGCAGATCCGTGTCCACCATGGCCCGGACCTGAGGGATCTTCTGGAAAAAGGCCACGCACAGCTCCTGAGCTTTCTCCTGGGCCGCCTCCGGCTCCATGCCGGTGCCCTGGAGCACCAAGACCATCTGCTCCGTCAAATTGAACGCCACATCCTCGATCAGCATGGACAGACTGTGCTTGACGTTGTAGCTGCGGTAATTCTTATCCCGGAAATACCCGGGGAAGATGATCCGCCGCAGCTTCCCGATCAGCTCCACGATCACGTCCTTGTCCGGGTGCCGATAGATATCCACCTGATCGATATCCCGACCACCCTGATGATCCTCCAAGATCGCATCCACCACAGAAGCGATCCTCTTCTCAAAATCGAACATTCAAATACTCCTCCATCGATGTCATGCACTGGTGCGGCAGCGCCCATGCCTTCCCCTTTGGGGAAGGTGGCGGCGAAGCCGCCGGAAGAGGGCCGCGCAGCGGCAAACCTACAGTCTGCTGATATCTTTCATATTTTTATACCACACCCCATCCTATGCTGTCAATAAACAAGGAGGTACATTCATGGAAAACATTTGTCGCTCCGTGGACGAACTTATCGGCAAAACGCCCATACTGGAGCTGTGTAACATCCAAAAGGCCCTGTCCCTGCAGGCCCGGATCCTGGCCAAGCTGGAATACCTGAACCCCGCCGGCTCCGTCAAAGACCGGGTGGGGAAGGCCATGATCGATGACGCGGAGCGCCGTGGCCTCCTGCCCCCCGGCGGCACCATCATCGAGCCCACCTCCGGCAACACCGGCATCGGCCTATGCGCCGTAGCCGCCGCCCGGGGCTACAAGGCGGTGATCGTCATGCCCGACTCCATGAGCGCCGAGCGGATCGCCCTGATGAAGGCCTACGGTGCCGAGGTGGTCCTGACCCCCGGAGCGGAAGGTATGACGGGAGCGATCGCCAAAGCAGAAGAGCTTGCCAAGGAACGCCCCGGCAGCTTCATCCCCGGCCAATTCGAGAACCCCGCCAACGCACAGGCCCACTTCGACACCACCGGACCGGAAGTTTGGCAGGACACCGACGGTAAGATCGACCTCTTCGTTGCCGGCATCGGCACCGGCGGTACCATCACCGGAACCGGCCGCTACCTGAAGGAGAAGAACGCCCAGATCCAGATCATCGGCGTAGAGCCCGCTGGCTCCCCCGTCCTATCCCAGGGCAGAGCCGGGAAACACGGCCTGCAAGGCATCGGTGCCGGCTTCATCCCCAAGGTGCTGGACACCACCATCTACGACGCTTTGATCACCGTCACCGAAGAGCAAGCCTACACCGCCGCCCGCCTCCTGGCAAGAAGCGAGGGCATCCTGACAGGCATCTCCTCCGGTGCCGCCCTCCACGCCGCCATCCAACTTGCCCAAGACCCCAACAACGCAGGCAAAACGGTCGTCGCCCTCCTCCCCGACACCGGCGACCGCTACCTCTCCACCACCCTCTTCGACTGACATCCCCCGACCACACCTTTCGATCGCTAAATTATCGTTTAGCGTAGGATACGTACTGGCGCGGCAGCGCCCATCCCTTCCCCCGGGGGCGGTGCGTCGCGCAGCGAATAATAATTCCAATGATCTCCGGGGGAGATCATACCACTACTATGGTGCCCCAGTGCGCACACTGGGGCGGAAGAGGAATACGGGCGGCGACGTGATGGTTTTGGGGCAGTATAGACCTAGATCATCGTTCAGCGTTTCAGCAAGTCTGATAGGTTTTCTGAACTTTTATGTTACTGCCCGCATTCCTCTTCCGACCTCGCTTCGCTCGGCCACCTTCCCCCCGGGGGAAGGGATGCGGCTACGCCGCTAAACGATGATTTACTGATCCATCCACACAACGAACGCCGGGAAGCGATCCGCTTCCCGGCGTATACCATTCACTTCACTCGCCAACCTCTCACCGGTTGACCTCCGGCCTATCCGTACGATAAAGGATATAATCGATGCTCACATCATAATGATCCGCCAGGCGCATCAAAGTCTCTGTCGGCGGGATCCGTTCACCATTCTCGAACTTGGACAGTAACGCCTGCTCGATCCCCGTCTGCATCTGCACATAGACCTGTGTATGCCCACTGCGCTTTCGCAGCTCCTTCAACCTGGTCCGCATAACATCACCCTTATGACATTATGTCATATCATCACTTGACTATTATGACAACTTGTCATATAATCATATCAGCTCATATTCTGGACCAAAATTGCAGAAAGAGAGGAAATCGAATGAAGAATTGTACAAAATGCGGAAAGGAACTGATGGACGAAGCGGTCCTCTGTGTCGGTTGCGGCTGTCTCGTCCCCGGAAAAAGCATTCCCCCTAGCGTTTCTCCCGAACTGCAGATCAACAAAGAAAGACGCACCAACTGGCTCGGCTGGCCCATCATTGGACTCGCTCTCCAGGTCCTGCTCTTCATCCTGATATTCGTCCCCGGCAACGTATGCGGCGAGGAGCTGGGTAATGATCTTCCACCGAACGAGATCATACAGGACGTGTTTTACCGGTCCCTTTCCCAAAATGCTTTCAGCTTTAATTGGGCCAGTGTCACTTTGATCGTAAGTATGATCTGTTCTGCGATCTTTTACGCACGGCTATGTCGTTCCAGGGGCAGGCTACACGATCAGATCATCACAATCATCGCTGCGGTAGCAGAATGCATAGCATACATAGGGTGTATACCCCACTTACCTGTATTCTTTTATCGTAACGGTATTTCTGTTTTGGAACAACCAATGACAAACTTTGACGGTGTGAGAATAGTAGCTTATCGGTATGAACTGGGTCCACTTTTCTACATCCAGTTATTCCTCTAC
>JAFTKE010000187.1 GCA_017456045.1 Oscillospiraceae bacterium | reverse complement strand
GGAGCAGGTCCGTATCCCGATCAGCGAGCTGAAGGAGTACATCGCCAAGAAGTGCGAGTTCTGATCCGACCCCAAACCACAGCGCTGTGATATAAGTCGATCCCCGGCCGTTCGGCCGGGGATCATTTTTTAGATCTTCTTCCAGGTCCTCTTATTGAACAGGATCAGCACCGGTAAGATCTCCAGTCTGCCCAGCAGCATCGTGAAGGTCAAGATCACTTTGGAGAACTCACTGTATCCGGCGAAGCTGGAATAGGGGCCAACTGCTTCGAATGCCGGTCCCACATTGGAGATACAGGTGAGGACCGCCGAGAAATTGCTGAAGAACCCATGTTCCACCTGGTATGTACCTGCATCTGATACGATCGTCACCATCTGCCCGTTCACCGGGTCGAAGGACAGCAGGAACAACGCCGCCAGGAAGATGAAGAAATACAACGTGATGAACGCGAACACATCGTTGATCGTGTTCTGCTCCAGGGTCTTGCCCTCGAACTTGGCCTTGGGCACATACCGGGGGTTTATCAGCTTCCGGACGTTGATATAGGCACCCTTCAAGGCCATGACGATCCTGGACACTTTGATGCCGCCTGCGGTGGAGCCTGCCATGGCGCCGATGAACATGACGAGGATCAACGCCATGGTGGAAAGCATGGGCCACACATGGTAGTCCGTCGTGGTATAGCCTGCGGTGGTCATGAGGGATGCCACCTGGAACAGCGAATGCCGGAAGGCCTCCTCTGTGGTGTACACTTGCGGGAACGCCTCGAATCGTCCAACGAGGCCAAGGAACACGAACGCCACTGCCAAACCGATGATCAGGAAATAGCTTTTGAATTCCTCACTGCGAAACACGTCCCGGATCTTTCCGATCAGCAGCAGATAGTACAGACTGAAATTACAGCCGAAGAGGATCAAAAAGATGGACATCACATACTGCGAGAAGGGATGGAACAGCTCCATACTGCCTGGGATGAAGCCAAAGCCGCCGGTGCCTGCGCAGCCAAAGGTGGCAAGCAGGTTCAAGAAAAGCTGATCGTCTTCATACCCAGGGATCGGCTTATCGAACATCAGGATGACCACTTCCAGGACGGTCATACCCAAATAGATCAGGTACAGGATCCTGGTGGTGACCTTCATCTTGGACACCAGCTTGCCCACCTGAGGTCCGGGGCTTTCCGCCCGAAGCAGGTGCATGGAAGAACCGTCGTTGCTTTCCGGGATGAAGATCAGCACGAATACCAGGATGCCCATGCCGCCGATCCAGTGAGAGAAGCTCCGCCAGAACAGGGTGGAGTGGGACACCACCGTAAGATCGGTGATGACACTGGAGCCGGTGGTGGTGAAGCCGGACATGATCTCGAAGCAGGCATCGATATAATTGGGGATATCACCATTGATCACGAAGGGGATCGCTCCGAACAGAGTCATCACGATCCAAACCATGGCGGTCAAAGCGAATCCTTCCTTTTGATACAGATCGTCCCGCTTCGGCTTGGGAAGCTGCAGCAGGAAGCCGATGGCCGTCACCGCGATGATGGGGATCAAAAACGCCAGGATATGGCGCAGGGATTCTTTGTAGATGAAACTGACCACAAGAGGAGCAAGCATCAGGATGCCCTCCAGGATCATGATCTTACCAAGGATCTTTCCGAGTTTCTTGTAGTTCATAACGTCACCTTACTCAAACACATCGGTCAGATCATCGAAGTTCTTATGGGTCGTGACCACCACCACGTTGTCGCCCAGCCGGATCTCGGAAAGGCCGTTGGGGATGATGACCTCATTTTGACGGATGATGCAAGCGATCAGACAGTCCTTTTTGATCTTCAGATCCTTCAGGGGCTTATTGTAGAACCGCTCCTGTTTTTTTGCAGAGAACTCCAGGGCTTCCACCTGATTATTGACCAGCCGGTACAGGGTCAGCACGTTACTGCCCACCGTATTGGCAAGGGCGCGGATATAGCTGATGATCATATTGGCGACCACCTGCTTGGGAGAGACATTGTTGTCGATGCCCAATTCGTCCAGCATCCCGTAAAGATCGTCGCTTTTGATCTGGGTGATCGTCTTTTTGACGTTCTTTTTGTTGGCGAACATGGATACGATGATATTTTCCTCATCGATGTCCGTAAGCGCCACGAAAGCATCCATCGCCTCGATGCCTTCTTCCATCAGCAGATCATGCTTGGTGCCGTTGCCGCAGACCACTGTCACACGGGGCAGCGCCTCCGCCAGCTCTTCGGCATGGGCCATGTCGCTTTCGATCAGCTTGACGGAATATCTCTTCTTCGCCAGAGAATCAGCAAGATAGAAGCCGATCCGTCCGCCGCCCACGATCATCACCTTCTTGAGGGGGGATCTGACCAGACCGGCCTCTGCCAGGAAATCGCCCAGCATCTTGGCGTTGGAGGTGAAGTGGATCCTGTCTCCCTCGCAGATCTGGAAATTACCGGAGGGTATGATGACCTCATCACCTCTGCGGACCGCACAGATCAGGACCTTCGTGGTGAGCTTCCTGCCCAGGGAGACCAGCGTCTCACCGATCAGGGAGCAGCCCTTCTGGACGACGACCTCCACCAAAGAGACCTGTCCTTCCGCAAAATGCTCGATCTGCGCGACAGATGGCAGGTTGATGATATTGAAGATCTCACTTGCGGTCTCCCGCTCGGGGTTGACGACCATGGAGATGCCCAGATCATCCTTCATCTCGGCGATCTGCTTGCGGTAATCGGGGTTCCTGACCCGGGCGATGGTGTTTTTGGCACCCACCTTTTTGGCGACGAGACACGCGAGGATGTTGAGTTCATCACTGCGGGTCAGCGCGATCACCAGATCCGCGCCTGCCACCCCCGCTTCGTTCTGGATCTCCATGCTGGCACCATTGCCCACGACGCCAAGCACATCATACTTTTCGATCAGCTTCTCGATCCTGTTCTTTTCTTCGTCGATGATGGTGATAGTGTGTCCTTCACCGGATAGGTTTTTCAGGATGGTCTTTCCAATGGAACCAAGACCGATGATCACGATTTTCATAAATAGCTCACCTCTGCTGATAAGTATAGGGGCTGTAAAGAGATCCATGTCATTCCGAGACCAGTCCGCAGACTGGTCTCGGGATGACATAGCTTCTTTACATCCCCCGCGAATTCTTTTAGGTATTCTTCATGATAACGGTGCCGACACACTCACTGACATGCTCGCAGGCATCGACACAGGCTTCCAGGCGGTCGAAGATCTTACGCCAGGAGACGGTCAGCAGAACGTCGGTAGACTTTTGGGTGAGCGCACGCATGGAGGAGAGGTACAGCTTATCGCAATCCTCCTCCACATCGTTGATCTGCACGATCAGATCGTGGATCTTCTTGGAACGCTTGAAATTCTCGAACTCGCCCATCAGCTGGCACAAAAGCTCGCTGACCAGGACGATCTTCTTGGCGAACTCCACCGCCGCCGGCTCGATGGTGCGGATATCGTAGATATAGAACAGCTGCAGGATCTCCTCGATCTTATCGGTCACATCATCCAGCTGATGGCTCAGCATATCCAGATCCTCACGGTCCACAGGGGTCACGAAAGCCTTTGCCAGGGCTTTGTTCATCTCGTGCTTCTTGACATCCGCACGATGCTCGATCCCATGCATCTGCTCGATCATCTTCTGGATATCGTTGGAGTCGTAGTTTTCAAGGCAGTCCACAAGATAGCTCGCTGCTTCCTTGGAAAGGGCGGTACTCGCCTCGAAGTTTTCAAAATAGAACTTATCACCTTTAGCCATTTTGCGATTTTCCTTTCTTTTAAGTGAAAATGAACATGAACAGTTTGGTCATCAAAAAGCCCACCAGTCCACAGCCCGGGAAGGTCAAGACCCAGGTCAGCACCATTTCTTTCACGACGCCGAAGTTGATGGCGGAGACTCTCTTGACCGCACCGACGCCCATGATGGAAGTGGTCTTCGCGTGGGTGGTGGAGACCGGGAGGCTGAACACAGAGCAGATCAAAAGCGACAGCGCAGCCGCGATGTCCGCCGAAAAGCCCTGATATTTTTCCAGCTTCACCATGTCCATGCCCACGGATTTGATGATCTTCTTGCCGCCCATGGCCGTACCGGCTGCCATGACGACAGAGCAGACGACCATCAGCCAGATGGGGATGTGGATATCAGACGGCAGGGCTTGTCCCTGGGACATGTAAACGCACAGGAGGACCACGCCCATGAATTTCTGGCCGTCCTGGGCACCGTGCATGAATGCCATAGAAGCAGCGCCCACGATTTGGGCACCACGGAAGAATGGCTCCGTCTTGGGCCTGTTGGCCTTGCGGAACAGCATGGTGACGAGCTTGCAGATCAGCCAGCCCATGCCGAAGCCAAGGCCGACGGAGATGCCGATGCCATAGATGACCTTGATCCATTCCGCACCGTTGACGCCCTCGAAGCTGCCATGCAGCGCGATGGCGCTGCCGGTAAGACCGGCGATCAGCGCGTGGCTCTCGCTGGTGGGGATGCCGAACACCCAGGCAAGGGTCGCCCAGAGGACGATGGCGAACAGTGCGGCGCTCAGGGCGATGATCGCCAGATCGGGGTCCGCGCCAAAGTCCACCATCTTCGTGATGGTCTCAGCCACCGTGGCATTGAGCAACGTCATGATGAACACGCCCAGGAAGTTGAACAGCGCAGCCATCAAGATCGCCGCCTTAGGCGGCATACACCGGGTCACGACGCAGGTAGCGATCGCATTGGGCGCGTCCGTCCAGCCATTGACCAATATGACGCCCAGTGTCAGGGTCACCGCGATGAACAGTAGTGGGTTCGCTGTCATCTGATCCCAAAAAACTAAAATCGAGTCCATATGATCCCTTTCTTTTCATTATTTCTCGTGTGGGTCAGCTTCCCGTCAAGGCGCCCAGATGCGCAGCCTCAAGCCTCCCCCGTCTCAGTATAACAGTTTATATGTCAGCATACAAGTAAAATGAATGTAAAATACCAGGAACGCTCTAAAAAAACGCTCCCTGGCGGTCGCTGGAGCTTCCATACCCTGCGGAAGTGGAACGATCTCAGTCTTCAATCATTTTTCAGCATCCGGTAGCCAATGCCGATGTGGGTCTGGATGTATTGCGTGTCTGGGTCTTTTTCTACCTTCTTACGAAGGGTCGCCATATGTACCCGAAGGGATGCCATATCGTTCTCCCAGGAACTTCCCCAAATTTTGTCGGTCAGATAGGTATGAGTCAATACCTTGCCCACATCCTTGGCAAGCAGGCACAGCAGCTTGTATTCCGTCGGTGTCAGCTTCAGTGCAGTGTCCTCCATATAGGCACAGCCTGCGCCGTAGTCGATGGTCAGCTTGCCGTTGCGGAACACGGGCTCTGCAGTTGCACTGCACAACGCAGCCAGCCGTCGCTGAGTGACCCGAAGTCTTGCCAGAAGCTCTGCAACGGAGAAGGGCTTGGTCAAGTAATCGTCAGCACCGGCATCCAGTGCAGCGATCTTATCGGCATCCTCGCTCCGGGCGCTGATGACGATGATAGGCATCTGGGACCAGGAACGGATGCGCTTGATGACCTCCACACCGTCCATATCCGGCAGACCCAGATCCAGAAGAACGATATCCGTCTTCCCGGTGGTCGCCACAAGAAGCGCAGTCTCCCCGTTGGACGTGGACTCGTGATCATAATGATTGGCTTTTAAGGTCGTGGTGATCAGGTTGCGGACGGTAGGATCGTCCTCCACCACAAGGATCTTCGGGTCATTCATGGAGCTCCACCTTTCCGGAAGGTAATGTAAAGGCAAATACTGCGCCGCTTGGTTGGTTATCAGAAACGGAAATTTGACCGCCGTGGGCATCGACGATGGACTTGCACAGACTCAAGCCAAGGCCCAAACTTCTGCGGCTGTCTGCGACAGAAGAACTGCCGGTGTAAAACATCTGGAATACATTTTCTTTTTCAGAGTCGGCGATGCCGTTACCGTTATCCGTAACGCAAATAACAGCCATGCCGTTTTCACTCCGGCTTGAAACTGCGATATGGGACCCTGCCGGTGTGTACTTGATAGCGTTGTCCACCAAATTGATGATGACCTGCACGATCAGCCGCGCATCGCACTTGGCAAGGAGCAGATCATCCTCATGGGCGACCGTGATGATATGCTCCGATCTTTGCCGGCTCAAATGCTGCATGGCTTCGGAAACGATCTCCTCCACCAGCTGGGGTTGCGTGCGCAGCTCCATACGACCTTCTTCGATCTTGGTCACTGCCAGCAGATTCTCCACCAAATTGTGCAACCATGCAGAATCATCGTAAATATCACCGTAGATCTGCCTCCGTGTTTCCGGACCCAGCTCCTCGCTGTCAGAAAGCAGGATGCTGGCGTTGCCGGAAATGGCAGTCAGGGGCGTCCGCAGATCGTGGGAGATGGAACGAAGCAAATTGGCACGCAGCTTCTCATTCTCCGCCTGCAGCTTGGCTTCTTCCTTTTCTTTCTCGTTCCTGCTGTTCTCCAGCGCCAGAGCGGTCTCGCCCAGGATGGACAGCAGTACGCTGTTCTCAAAGGCTTCCAGCGACTCTCCGCTGTCGATGACCACCGTACCGTACACTCTGTTTTGGACCTTGATGGGATAATGCAGTCCCTCTTTATCGGAGCTTGCAACGACACCGGGCATGACTGTGGCATCCCGACCCAAAAGCTTGGATATCTGCGTTCTGGCTGCTTGCAGGATGTCTTCGTCGCTTCCAGCCTTTTGGATCAGCTGATTGGTCTCCAAAAGTAGATTGGTGCGGTAAGCGGCCTGGGCAGATTGCTTGGAGCGGCTCTTCATCCGGTCGGTGATGGTGCCCACGACCAAGGCCGCGAGCAGCATTATGAGGAACGTTACCGGCAAGCCTCGCTCATAGACCTTGAAGGACGATCGGGGTGTCACGAAAAGGAGATCGAACACCAGAACGCTGCAAACAGCTGACAACACATAGCTGCTCCGGCTGGAGGTGATCATGGATGTCAGCAACACGCCCAGCAGATAGACAGCAATGATATTCGCTTCAGTAAAACCGGCTTCCGAGAATCCATAGCCAAGGGCCGTTGCAAGGGCAAGGATGCCAATGGCGATGGTCTGATCCTTCAATATGGTCTTGAAGTTCCATTTGCGTTTGGCTTTTTTCGGACGGTAGCTGCTATCCACGCTGGCATCCGGGATGATGTGGATGTCCAGGTTGGGCGCGATGGCGGTCAGCTTTTCTGTTAGGGTAGGCTTGCTCCACGGATGCTTACGGGTAGCGGCGCTTCGTCCCACCACGATCTTGGTCACCCCGGAAAGCCGGGCATATTCCGCGATCTGATAGGAAACATCGTCACCAAAGACTGTTTCCACCGTAGCACCCAATCCTTCTGCCAGTTTGGTATTGGCACGCAGGCGTCCCCTATCCGCTTCATCCATGGCGTCATGGTTTGGTGTCCGGACGAAAAGAGCAGTGAGATCACAGCCGAATGCCGCTGCCATGGTAGCAGCGGTCCGGATGATCCTTGCGTTGGAGGGCGCGGAGGACAAGCCCACCAAAATATGTTCTTTCATTGGCGCACCTCCCTTTTTCCATATCATATCACAACGTTCCGCGTTTTTCCAGCGGTGTATATCCACACTCCTGCTTTACATTGATGTAGGCTGGGCGGATGATCTTGCCCGCGTTTTGGATCTCCTCCATCCGGTGGGCGCTCCAGCCGGCGATCCTTGCCACGGCGAAGATGGGGGTGAACAGCTCATAAGGCAGGCCCAGCATTTTGTAGACCATACCGGAATAAAAGTCCACATTGGCACTGACACCCTTGTACATTTTCCGCTTTTCCGCAATGATCTCAGGTGCCATTTTTTCCACCATCTCATAAAGGGCGAATTCCTCCTCCATGCCCTTTTCCTCGGACAGCTTTTTGGCGTAGGTACGCAGGATGTCTGCCCGGGGGTCAGACAGGGAGTAGACCGCGTGGCCCATGCCGTAGATCAGACCGGCCTTGTCAAAGGCCTGCTTATCAAGGAGCTTCACCAGATGTTCCCGGACGGCATTTTTATCATTGGTGTCGATGGTGGCCTTCATATCGTCAAACATCTGCATGACCTTGATATTGGCCCCGCCATGGCGGGGACCCTTCAGGGACCCCAGAGCCGCCGAGATGGCGGAGTAAGTATCGGTCCCCGAGGATGTGACCACATGGGTGGTGAAGGTGGAGTTGTTACCGCCGCCATGCTCGGCGTGGAGCACCAGTGCCAGATCCAGAAGCTTTGCCTCCAAGGGGGTGTATTTTCCGTCTTCCCGGAGGATATATAGAAGATTTTCTGCTGTACTCAATTCCTTTTTGGGGTAGTGGATGAACAGGCTGCTGTTCTGATGATAATGCTGGAAGGACTGATAGCCGTACACCGAAAGCAGGGGGAATTGGGCGATGAGCTGCAAGCATTGGCGCAGGATATTGGCGGTGGAGATATCATCGGGGTTTTCGTCGTAGGCATAAAGGGCCAGTACGCTTCTGGACAGAATGTTCATCATATCCTTGCCGGGGGCTTTGAGGATCATATCCCGAACGAAGGAGGGGGGCAGGGAGCGGTAGGCGGAAAGCTGCTCCCGGAATCGGGCAAGCTCGTCCTTGCTGGGGAGTTTGGAAAACAGCAGCAGATATACCGTTTCCTCAAAGCCGGGTCGGTCATCGTCAAGAAAACCCTGCACGATATTTCGCACATCGATGCCCCGATAGTACAGCTGCCCCTCGCAGGGGATCTCATTCCCATCGGGATCTTTATCCTTTGCCTTGATACGGGAAACCTCGGTCAGTCCCGCCACGACGCCGTTTCCGTTGAGGTCGCGCAGTCCCCGCTTGACATCGTGCTGGGCGTACATTTCGGGGACGATATGATTACTGCTGTCCGACAAGGCGGAAAGCTGCTGGATGTAGGGTGTTATTTCTGAGTAATTCATTGGTGCTTCTCCTTTTCAAAGGTTCTGTGCCCATATTATACGCCTTCCAGCATAAAAATGGTGTTAAGGTCGTAGGCGACGGTATAAAGATGGCATTAAGATCGGTGGATCCTGCTATCGACTAGAGGGGATCTTCGTGCTATAATAGCTGTAAAATAGCGATGGAAGAGGTGTCCTACATGGGTGAGCAGCCCAAAAAACCACATATCAGTGCTGGTCTGGTCGCCCATGTGGATGCGGGCAAGACCACCCTTTCGGAGGCCCTGCTGTACCATTCCGGTGCCCGCCGGACCCTGGGGCGGGTGGATCACGGGGACGCGTTCCTGGATACCCACGCCATCGAGCGCAGCAGAGGCATCACCATCTTCTCCAAGCAGGCCCGGCTCCAAACGTCCCGGCTGGACGTCACCCTGGTAGACACGCCGGGCCATGTGGACTTCGCCGCCGAAGCGGAGCGGACCATGCCTATCCTGGACTGCGCCGTACTGGTGATCTCCGGCACCGAAGCGATCCAGGCCCACACCGTCACCCTGTGGCGGCTGCTGGAGCGCTACCAGATCCCCACCTTCCTGTTCATCAACAAGATGGACCTGCCCGGCACCGATCGGGAGGTCCTGCTGCGCCAGCTGCAAAAGCAGCTATCCCCCAACTGCCAGGACTTCACGCTCCCCCAGGAACAGATCCAGGAGAACGCCGCCATGTGCGACGAAGCGCTGATGGAGGTCTATCTTGCCAGCGGCCAGGTCAGCGTCGGCAATATCCGCGCACTGGTCGCCTCCCGGCGACTGTTCCCCTGCTGCTTCGGCTCGGCGTTGAAGCTTACGGGGGTGGACGGCCTATTGCAGATCCTGGACACCTACGCTCCGGAAGCGCACTGGCCCCAGGACTTCGGTGCCCAGGTGTACAAGATCGCCCGGGACCCTCAAGGGGCGCGGCTGACCTTCCTGAAGGTCACCGGCGGCAGCCTGCGCCCCCGCACCCTCTTAGGGGAAGAAAAGATCCAGCAGATCCGCCTCTACTCCGGCGATAAGTACGTCCTCACCGAGGAAGCCCCCACCGGCAGCCTATGCGCCGTCACCGGTCTGGAAAAGAGCTACATCGGCCAAGGCTTCGGCGCCCAGCCCCCCGGCGAGCCCCCTGCCCTGCAAAGCGTCATGACCTACCGGATCAGCTCCACCGCTGACCCCACCACCCTGCTGCCCAAGCTGCGGCTGCTGGAGGAAGAAGATCCCCAGCTGAAGCTCCTGTGGGACGATAGCCTCAAGCAGATCCACGCCCAGATCATGGGCAAGGTCCAGCTGGAGGTGCTGCGAAGCCTGGTGTCCCAGCGCTTCGGCGTGGACATCCAGTTCTCCGACCCTAAGATCTTCTATAAAGAGACCATCGAAGACACTGTCGAGGGCGTAGGCCACTTCGAACCCCTGCGCCACTACGCCGAAGCCCACATCCTGCTGGAGCCCCTGCCCCCGGGCAGCGGTCTGGTGTTCGATACCATCTGCCCTACCGACGTGCTGGATGCCAGCTATCAGAGCCTGATCCTTTCCCATATGTCGGAAAAGGTCCACAAGGGCGTGCTGATCGGAGCGCCGGTGACGGATATCAAGATGACGCTGCTGATCGGCAAGGCCCATTTGAAGCATACCGAGGGCGGCGACTTCCGCCAGGCCACCTACCGGGCGATCCGCCAGGGACTGATGCAGGCCAAGTCCCGGATCTTGGAACCCTGGTACGACTTCACCCTCACCGTCCCCACAGAGCAGGTAGGCCGGGCGATCACCGACATCCGGTCCATGTCCGGCAGGTTCGATGCCCCCACCGGGGATGGCACCTTCTCCACCCTGTCCGGTGCGGTCCCCGCCTCCGAATTGGGGGACTACGCCGACACCCTGGCAGCCTACACCCAGGGCCGGGGCCGTCTCCAGATCGGTCTGCGAGGGCACGAGCCCTGCCATGACCAGGAAAAGGTGATCGCCGATATGGGCTACGACCCGGAAGCGGACGTGGAGGACACCCCGGACTCCGTCTTCTGCGCCCACGGTGCCGGCTTCAACGTGAAGTGGAACGAAGTGAAGGACCATATGCACCTGGAAAGCGCCCTGAAAACGGAGCGCCCCCAGCTGATCGGCCGGAACCTGGAGCTGGAGGAGAAGCAGATCGAAGCCATCCTGCGCCGCCAGTTCGGCCCCATGACTACGACCCTGTACCGCCCACCTCAAAACCGCCCCGCCCAAGAGCAGCTGACCATCCGTCCGCCCCGGCAGCAGTACCTGATCGTGGACGGCTACAATATGATCTTCGCCTGGGACAGCCTGCGCTCCATGGCGGAAGGGGATCTGGACGCCGCCCGCCGGATCCTGTGCGACCGGCTCAGCAGCTACGCGGGCTATAAGAAAATGGATCTGACCGTAGTCTTCGACGGCTACAAGCAAAAGGGCAGCCCCGGCTCCCACACCGCCTACCACAACATCCGGGTGGTCTATACCAAAGAGGGCCAGACCGCCGACGCCTATATCGAGTCCCTGCTGGCCCAGATCGGAGCCAACTACGCCGTCCGGGTAGCCACCTCAGACGCCCTGATCCAGCTCACCGGCATCCGCGCCGGTGTCCTGCGCCTCTCCGCACGGGAGCTGGAGTCCGAAGTGGAGCAAGCCCACCACCAGATGCGCCAGTATTTCACCAAGTAGCTCGAATGAACATTATCATTGCATTACAGGGGATCTGGTGTATAATAGGATGGATATCGTCATAATAGGAGGAAACTCATGAAAAAGATCATCGCGTTGCTGCTGGCGCTGACATTGGCAGCCTCCGCAGCCGGCTGTGCGGAAACGGATCCCCCGGTCACCAGCCCCAACACCACCTCATCCACCACCGAGAACACCACAGCTCCCACCGAGCCTGCGGTCGATTATTCCGTCTCCGACGAAGAAGCCCTGGCGCAGCGCGAGACCGTGATCGCCACCGCCGGTGATGCCACCCTGACCAACGGCGTGCTGCAGGTCTACTACTGGACCGCCGTCTACGGCTTCCTGAACGAGTACGGCAGCTACATCTACTACTACGGTCTGGACCCCAGCCAGCCCCTGGAGCAGCAGACCTTCTACGACGGCGAGGGCACCTGGCAGGAGTATTTCCTGGAGGAGGCCCTGGCGATCTGGCACCGCTACCAAGCCCTGGCCATGATGAACGATGAAGCTGAGCTGGAGATGGATCCTGAGATGCAGGCGGAGCTGGACGAGACCGCGACTCTGCTGGCCCAGTCCGCGGAGGAAGCCGGCTTCGACAGCGTGGAGGCGTTCCTGGTGGACAAGATGGGCCCCGGCTGCACTCTGGAGGACTATCTGCACTATACGGATCTGTTCTACCGCAGCTATAATTACTACCAGTATATGTACGAGCAGATCCAGATCACCGATGCCGACATCGAAGCCTACTTCACCGAGAACGAAGAAGCGCTGAAAGGTCAGGGCATCACCAAGGAGACCCTGAACTACGGCGTCCGCCATATCCTGATCTCCCCCAAGGGCGGCACCACCAGCGAGGACGGCAAGACCACCACCTATTCCGACGAGGAATGGGAAGCCTGCCGGGCAGAGGCCCAGCAGCTTCTGGATCAGTGGCTGGCAGGTGAGGCCACCGCAGAGAGCTTCGCAGCCCTTGCCAAGGAGCATTCCACCGACCCCGGTTCCAAGGACAACGGCGGTCTGTACGAGGGGCTGGATGAGGACACCAGCTTCGTGGAGCCCTTCAAGGAGTGGTATCTGGACGAGAGCCGCAAGGTGGGAGACACCGGCCTTGTGAAGACGGACTATGGCTACCACATCATGTACATGGACAGCGCCAAGACCATCTGGATGGACCATATCCGCGAGATCCTGGAGTACAACGAAAGCACGGAGTTCATCAACGCCGCGCTGGAAAAATACGAGATGACCACCGACTACGACAAGATCGCCCTGGGCGTGGTGGACCTGGGCACAGAAGAAAGCTGACCACGCCCCACGACAAGGGCAATGCTGTCAACTTAAGAGATACGCTGTCAGATCCCTGCTTCCCGGACAGATACGGACTCCCCCCGCCCCACTGCGCTTCGCTTGTGGGGCGGGGGGAGTCCGTATCTTTCTGCATCTCCCTGTTTGTCAGGTAGATGACCACCACGACATTGTAGGGGCGGGTCACTGACCCGCCCGCCGATGATCGTTTACGTTCGGATAATAGATGAAAACGCCTCATTTTTGCGCCTTCGGCGCGTGATTTTGTTTCACAAAATCACCGGGAGGGTCATTGACCCTCCCCTACAGGGCGTTTACAAACTGCCCGCAAAACAGGGATCTGCCCATAGGATACGTTAAGCTGACAGCGTCGCCTCGCAGGGGAGACATGAGCCGCGTAGCTTTCCTTAACTTAGTAACATTGGAGCCAAGTCGGGAGCTTATCCTGCCACGGCCGGATATATTCGCAATGTTTTCCTTCCATTTTAGAGGAAAATGTAGTATCATAGGATATCATGAGGCAAGGAGGTCGCCGATCATGCACAAAAAGGTCGAAGCCGTCATCCGCCGTGTGCTGCACGTGCTGGAATTCCTCATCGCGCTGCTGACGCTGATCGTCCTGGTGGGGATGCTGGGCTACGAGGTCTACCGGATGTTCACCCAGGCGGACTATTTCTCCTCCCTGAACAATTTCCTCCATAATATCCTGACCATCGTGGTGGGTCTGGAGTTCGTGCGGATGCTGGTGGACATGACCCCGGCGAACACCCTGGAGGTGCTGATCGTGGCGATCGCCCGCCAGGTCATATTGAGCCATGATGACCCGATCAGCAACGTGGCCTCGATCGCGTGTATCGCCGGTCTCTTCGCCACCCGCCGCTTCCTGATCCCCAAGAAGGCCATGAAGGTGGAGCTGTCGGAAGTGGAATAAAAAAAGATACGAGATATGAGATACGAGATATGCCCGAACCAAGGCTATCTCGTATCTCATATCTCGTTTCTCGTATCTTCACAGGACGTGTGCCCCCTGGAACTCCACGTGCAAGGGGAGCATCTGCCAGTTGGCCTGGGTGATGGCGTCCAGCTTCTTCGCCAGCTTCTCCTCCAGTGCGGGGTCCTGGGTGATGCACAGCAGGGTGGGACCGGCACCGCTGAGGCAGAAAGCCGCCCCGGTGGTGCGCACCAGAGCCTCGATCTTCTCGTAGTCGCCGATCAGTTTTTTCCGATAGTTCTGGTGGAGCCGGTCCTGCATGGCGTTTCGCAGCAGCTTCTCGTCTCCCTTCTCCAGCGCCTTCAGCACCAGCGCGCCATGGGCGATGTTGTAGATCGCGTCGGCCCGGCTGACCTGCTCCGGCAGCACCGCCCGGGCCTTGGTGGTGGGCAGATCGAAGTCCGGCACCAGCGCCAAAAACTCCCAGTCAGGATGCAGCGGGAAGCTGACACACACAGGAAGTCCATTATCCACCATGGAGGCCGTCAGTCCCCCCAGGAACGCGGGGGCCAGGTTATCCGGATGCCCCTCCATGGCGTTAGTGATGTTCAGCAGGCCCTGGGTGGACAGCTTGTTGCCCCGCAGGACATTGGCACCCATAGCCCCCGCCACCAGCAACGCCGCTGAAGATCCCAGTCCCCGACACACCGGGATCTGGGCATCGATGTGGATCTTCACGCCCCGCAGCTCCTCGCTCATGGTGGCAAGGGTGGCGCAGTAGGCCACATAAGCCAGATTGTCCGGCCCGGTGAACGCCTCGTCGCAGCCGGTGATCTCCAACCCCGCCTCCGTCTCCTCGAAGGTGACGTCGGTATACAGGCTCAGAGCGCAGCCGAAAGCATCGAAGCCAGGGCCAAGGTTGGCCGTGGTGGCAGGGACACGAATGGTGACACGATTCATAAAAACCTCCCAAAACACTGTCATCGCGAGGAGCGTTAGCGACGTGGCGATCCCCTATAGCTTCCGACCGGTCGGTAGACCGGGGGGATCGCCACGTCGGGGCTGAAGCCCCTCCTCACGATGACATTCTTGATTTTACAGGCTCAATACGAACTCCAGCATCTGGCTCTTCTCGATCACGCCGGTGTGGCGCTCAGCCTTTTCACGCAGACCTGCCAGGTTCTTAGGCGTAGCCACGCCGGTCACGGCGTTCAGCTGGTCCATCTGGTCGAAACCGTCCCCGGCAGGGGTCTCGCCGATCGCCTTCAAGACGGCCTCCGGGAACTTGTAGGGAGAGGCGGTGGACAGCACCACCATGGCACGCTCGTCGCCGGTCTGGTTTACATAATTCTCAGCCGCCAGCCAGCCGGAAGCGGTGTGAGGATCACAGACATAGCCATAGTCCCGGTACACTCTGCCCATGACCTCATCGGCAGCGGCATCGTCGCAGAAGTCGGCGCGGAACTGGGCCTGGATCTTCCGGAGCAGCTCGGCGGGCACGGTGTAGGAACCCTCCTCATTCAGCCGCTTCATGAGAGATGCCACCAGATCCGCATCCTCGCTGAGCAGGTACAAAAGCCGCTCCAGATTGGAGGACACCAAAATGTCCATGGAGGGGGAATTGGTCTTATACAGGGGCCGCATCCGGTCATAAGTACCGGTGCGGATGAAGTCGGTGAGGACGTTGTTGGCATTGGAAGCGCAGATCAGCATGCCCACAGGCAGGCCCAGCTGCTTGGCAAGATAGCCTGCCAAGATATCGCCAAAGTTGCCGGTGGGGACAGAGAAGTTCACCTCGTCACCCAGGGAGATCTTCCCGGCATCCAGCAGATCCCGGTAAGCCTTGAAATAATACATGATCTGGGGGGCCAGACGGCCGATGTTGATGGAATTGGCAGAAGACAGGCGATGCTTCATCTCCTTATCGCGGCAAGCGGAGAAGATCATCTTCACGCCGGTCTGGGCATCATCGAAATTGCCCACCACGGCGCTGACGGTGACGTTGCCGCCCTCCTGGGTCACCATCTGGGCCCGCTGGACCTGGGACACGCCGCCATCAGGGTAGAACACGCAGATCTTGATGCCATCCACGTCCTTGAAGCCCTCCAGGGCCGCCTTGCCGGTGTCACCGGAGGTAGCGGTGAGGATCAGGATATCCTCCTCCACGCCCTTTACAGTCTTGGCAGCGGTGAGCAGCTGGGGCAGCATGCACAGTGCCACGTCCTTGAAAGCGGACGTGGGGCCGTGGAACAGCTCCAGAACGTGCATATCCCCCACCGGGACCGTAGGCGTCAGCTCGGCCGTGGCGAACTTTCCGGTATAAGCCTTCTTCACCAGCTCCGGCATATCCGGGATATCCGGCAGCAGTGCGGACAAAATGGCAGTGGACATATCCATGGCAGAGCCCTGGAGACACTCCTTCCAATCGAACGGAGGCAGCGCCTTGGGGACATACAATCCGCCATCCGGGGCAAGGCCCTCCAAAACAGCCTGGGCGCTGTCAGCCTGGGCGTTCACATCACGGGTAGAATGATAGATCACAATGAATCCTCCTAAACCGGCTCCCCCCTATGCCAAAATGCACAAAAAGGGGCCGTTTTTCCTTTGATCTGTTGAATTTCGGTACTATTGCATTTTCAGCAGGTATATGATATACTGTTTCCGTCAAAAAAGCAAGTGTTTTCGCAGCGAATGCAAATGTTCATAATGCACCTACCGTAGGGCGAAGGCATGCCTTCGCCGCCGCAGATCGCTTGCGATCTGCGGATACGCACGGTTCGCCCTTGCAATGCAAGGGCAACGGAAAGGGCATGCCCTTTCCCTACATACAATACTATTAGAGATAACGGAGGACAGGAAATGAAAATTGGTCTGCTGGGCTTTGGTGTCGTGGGCAGAGGTGTCTACGATATCACCGCCGATATGGAGGATATCCAGGTCGCGAAGGTGGTCTGTCTGGAAAACGTGGAGCTCCCCGACGCGGAGGTCACTAAGGATTTCCAGAGCGTTCTGAACGATGACACCATCGACACCGTGGTGGAGGCCATGGGCGGCCTGCATCCTGCCTACGAGTTCGTCCGTGCCGCCATCGAGGCTGGCAAGAACATCGTCACCTCCAACAAGGCGCTGGTGTGCAGCTTCTACGATGAGCTGCTGCCCCTGGCTGAGAGCAAGGGCGTCCAGTTCCGCTGCACCGCTGCTGTGGGCGGCGGCATCGGCTGGCTGTCTGAGCTGGAGCGCTCCCGCCGTGTCCAGCCCATCGAGCGGGTGGGCGGCATCATGAACGGCACCTGCAACTACATCCTGGACTCCATGACCCGCCTGGGCCTGGGCTATGACGAGGCCCTGAAGCAGGCCCAGCAGCTGGGCTACGCCGAGGCCAAGCCCGCCACCGACGTGGAGGGCATCGACACCTGGCACAAGGTGATCCTGTCCAGCAACATCGCCTTCGGCATCAGCCTGGACACCGCCACCGTCCCGGTGGCTGGCATCAGCAAGATCACCGCCGCCGACGTGGCCGCTTTCACGGAGCGTGGCTACACCTGTAAGCTGATCTCCACCGGCAAGAGCCTGAACGGCAAGTACACCGCCTACGTCCAGCCCACTCTGGTGAAGGCCGGTCAGCCTGAGGCCGCCGTCCCCTCCAACTTCAACCTGATCACTCTGGACGGCAAGTATTCCGGCCGTATGAGCTTCTTCGGCCAGGGCGCGGGCCGCTACCCCACCGCATATAATGTGGTGCAGGACTGCAAGGACCTTCTGGCAGGTAAGGGCTTCTACAGCCCCTACGGCCCCAAGGCAGCCGCCGTCAACGACGAGAAGCTGACCTACTACGTCCGTGGCACCAAGGATGCCTGGCTGGAAGCCCACACCGCCGAGAACTGGGGCGACGCCGTCCTGACCCGCCCGGTCACCGTCGACGAGATCCACGCCTGGCTGAAAAACAACGACGGCGCCTTCATCGCCGCCATCGCCGAGGACGCACTGTAAGAAAGCCCTGTAGGGGCGGGTCACCGACCCGCCCGCCGCAGATCGCTAGCGATCTGCGGATAGATACCCAAGCGCCCCGGGAGGGTCGATGACCCTCCCCTACGAAACTCAATAAATTCGAGAGAGGTCTATTCTCATGCTGAAAGTAACGAAATTCGGCGGCTCCTCCATGGCCGATGCTGGCCAGTATCGGAAGATCCGCGATATCATCCAGTCCGACCGTGGCCGCCGTGTGGTGGTGGTCTCCGCCGCCGGTAAGCGCGATAAGAACGACCATAAGATCACGGATCTTCTGTATCTGTGCCACGCCCACACCCAGTACGGTGTGGACTGCGATCCCATCTTCGAGATGATCACCTCCCGCTACATCCAGATCCGGGATGAGCTGGGCCTGAAGGTGGATCTGGAGACCGAGTTCGTAGATCTGAAGAAGCGGCTGGACGCCAAGGCGATCAGCCAGGATGAGCTGGTGAGCCGTGGCGAGTATTTCTCCGCCAAGCTGATGGCCGCCTTCCTGGGCTTCCAGTTCGTGGACGCCATCGACTGGATCCGCTTCAAGTTCGACGGCACTGTGGACCAGGATGTGAGCTACAGCAACCTGAAAAAGGCCCTGAAGGGCAAGGGCATCGTGGTCCCCGGCTTCTACGGCCAGCTGCCCGACGGCTCCATCAAGACCTTCACCCGTGGCGGCAGCGACATCACCGGCGCCCTGGCGGCTGCGGCTCTGGACGCTGACGTTTACGAGAACTGGACCGACGTCTCCGGCATCCTGATGGCGGACCCCCGGATCGTGGACGATCCCATGGTGATCCCCCAGGTGACCTACGACGAGCTGCGGGAGCTGAGCTATTCCGGCGCTCAGGTGCTGCACGAGGGCACCATCTTCCCCGTCCGGGAGAAGAACATCCCCCTGAACATCCGCAACACCAACGCCCCCAACGACCCCGGCACCATGATCCGGGAGCGGTTCAGCAGCGATTCCGACCCCAGCCGCTTCATCACCGGCATCACCGGCAAGAAGGATTTCACCATTTTGCACCTGTCCAAGCGGGGCATGAGCAACGAGGTGGGCGTGCTGCGTAAGATCCTGACTGTCCTGGAGCGTCACGGCGTGTCCGTGGACTACGCTCCCAACGGCATCGACAGCGTGTCTGTGGTCATGCCCTCCGCCGCCATCGCTCCCTGCCTGTACACTGTTCTGGGCGAGATCCAGCAGGAAGTGAAGCCCGACACCCTGGATGTCCACGATGAGATCGCCGTGGTGGCCGCCGTTGGCCGGAAGATGGCCTTCCGTCCCGGCATCTCCGGCAAGATCTTCGCCGCGCTGGGCCAGGCAGACATCAACATCCGCATGATCAACCAGGGCCCCGATGAGCTGAACATCATCTTCGGTGTCGACAACCGCGACTTCGCCACCGCCATCAAGGTCCTGTACAACAGCTTCGTAAAATAATCACACGGCCTCTGTAGGGGCGGGTCACTGACCCGCCCGCCGCAGATCGCAAGCGATCTGCGGATCGGAGCGTACGTTCTCATCGTTGCACACTTGCGTAGCAAGCGTGCCGGGAGGGTCAGTGACCCTCCCATACAGTTTTATTTTTGGAGGAACTGACCATGAAAACTTATACCGTTGCCATCCTGGGCGCCACCGGTGCGGTGGGCCAGGAGATGATGAAGATCCTGGAAGAGCGTGATTTCCCCGTGGGCAAGCTGATCCTTCTGGCCTCCGCCCGCTCTGCCGGTAAGACCATGAAGTTCAAGGGCCAGGACGTGACCATCGTGGAAGCCACCGAGTCCGCCTTCCAGGGCGTGGACATCGTCCTGGGCGCTGCCGAGAACGATATCGCCGAGAAGTTCGCCCCCGCCATCGTGGCCTCCGGTGCCGTGTTCGTGGATAACTCCTCCGCCTTCCGCCTGGACCCCAACGTGCCCCTGATCGTCCCCGAGGTCAACCCCGAGGATGTGAAAAACCACAAGGGCATCCTCTCTAACCCCAACTGCTCCACCATCATCACCGTCACCGCCGTCAACGCCCTGAACTCCATCGCTCCCATCAAGAGCATGGTGGCCTCCACCTACCAGGCCGTTTCCGGCGCTGGCGTTGCCGGTATGGCAGAGCTGGAGAACCAGGTCAAGGCCCTGCAGGCAGGCGAGAGCGTGGATGTCAAGACCTTC
>JAFTKE010000186.1 GCA_017456045.1 Oscillospiraceae bacterium | reverse complement strand
TTCGTGGCCGGTGTCTACGAAGTCGATGGCGTGGAGTACACCACCGGCATCATCGCTTATAGTCTCGGCAAGTATTGCGAGACTGTGGCGGCGAAGGATACTTCTGATCAGCAGGCCTTCGCACAGGCCACCGCTGTGTATGGCTACTATGCTAAGGAGTATTTCTCCAACCTGTAAACGACATAACGACGAGGGCCGCTGCAAAACGCAGCGGCCCTCAGACTGTCAAAAAGTCGTTGGTGAGAAAATTATCGTTTAGCGTGCTAAGCGCCGCAGGCGCATCCCTTCCCCCGGGGGGAAGGTGGCCGAGCGTAGCGAGGTCGGAAGAGGAATGCGGGCAGTGACCCAGAAGTATAGAAAATCTATCAGACTTGCTGAAACGCTGAACGATTATCTAAGTCTATACCGTCTCAAAACCATTACGTCTCCACCCGTATTCCCCTTCCGCCCCCTTCGGGGGCACCTTCATCTCTGCGCTAAGGGCCGTCTTCGCCGGTTGCGCTCCGAAACGCGCCTGCGGGCGCAGCCCCCGGGGGAAGGTATCGCGCCCCTTCGGGGCGCGGGGCGGCCGATGGCCGCCGTATTCAATGCTACGCTGATCGATGATACCTTCGGCGAGCGTGATCTTGCGAAGCCAGATCATCGGGCGGGTCAGTGACCCGCCCCTGCATTGGTCTTGTTTATATGTGGAACGATGATTTTTGAGCATATCGACGGTTTTGGGGGGTGATGGCGGTTTTGCGAAGGACTGTCGTCTTGGCTGGTCCGTCTTTTTGCGCGATCCAAGGCTGCGGTAGGAGATGTGTAAAAATTTTTTGTTTTCTATTGCGATCGGCGGATGTATCCGCTATAATAGTACGGATAATAGGATGAGTATAATGATTTTTGGAAGAGGGGGCAGATAGATCATGGAGATCATCCAAAACTTCTTTTCACAATTGATCCGGATGCATTGGTCGGACTATCTGGATATCATCGTCGTGGCGTTCCTGATATATCGGCTGATCCCCATGCTGCGTTCCAGCGGGACCATGCGGATCGCCAAGACGGTGGGACTGCTGCTGGTGCTGTCCTGGATCACGGATCTGCTGGATCTATATACCCTGCATTTTATTTTGGATCAGGTCCTCAGCGTCGGCCTGATCGCCGTGGTGGTGCTGTTCCAGCCGGAGCTGCGGCGGATGCTGGAGCATCTGCTCAGCGTCAAGCTCACCGGCTTCTTCGGCGTGGAGAAGCCCACGGAGGAGATGGTGCCGATCATCACCCAGACCGTCCGGGCTTGCGAGGTCATGAGCCGGGAGCGGGTGGGCGCTTTGATCGTGTTCGCCCGGGACAACTCCCTGGAGGAGTATGTCCGTACCGGCACCACCATCGAGGCCCAGGTTTCGGAGCAGCTGATCCGGAACATCTTCTTCCCCAAGGCGTCGCTGCATGATGGAGCCATGATCATCCGGGGCGGGAAGATCACCGCCGCGGGCTGTGTGCTGCCTCTGTCTGACAGCCACTCTCTCAGCGCGGATCTCGGCACCCGGCATCGGGCAGGTGTGGGTATGAGCGAGCATTCCGACGCTGTGGTGGTGATCGTCTCGGAGGAGACGGGCACGATCTCTGTGGCGGTGGGCGGCGTGCTGAAGCGGTATCTGGCCCCTCAGATGCTGGAGCGGATGCTGCGCAACGAGCTGTGCAAGGAGCCGGACGACCAGCCCAAGAGCTTCGGTATGCGGCTGAAGCAGAAGCTCCAGAAGAAGGGAGGCTCCGGCGATGAAAAATAAGATCTTCAACGTCCTTCTGGCAGTGGTCATCGCCTGCGGCCTTTGGCTGTATGTGATCACTGTGGAGCGGACCGAGACGGAGCAGACCTTTTATAACGTCCCTGTGATCCTGGATGGGGAGACCGTGTTGCAGGATCGGGGGCTGCGGGTGGTGTCGGACAAGGATCTGACGGTGACGTTGAAACTCAATGGCAACCGGTCCGACCTGAACAAGCTGCGCTCCTCCGATATCACCGTGCTGGTGGATCTGACCCGGATCTATGAGGCCGGGACCAAGGAGCTGACCTATACCGTGACCTTCCCCGGCGATATCCAGAACGGATCGATCGAGGTGGTGGACCGGTCTCCCGGCAGCATCACGTTGGATGTGGTGGAATGGGCCACTAAGGAGATCCCGGTGAAGGCGGAGCTGTATGGCGCTCCCTCCGGGGATTATATGGTCGACGCCAAGAACATGGTGCTGGAGTATGATACGGTGACCATCGCCGGTCCCAAGGGCGTGGTGGATCAGATCGCCATGGCCACCGTGGCGGTGGATATGCATGGGCGCACCGAGTCGGTGGAGGAACGGGTGAACATCACCCTGTGTGATCTCAAGGGCAGTCCCGTGAACGACGTCAGCTCCGTCACGCCGGATCCTTATCGGATCTTGGTGAAGGTGCCGGTGCTGATGGTCAAGGACATCCGGCTGGAGATCCCGGTGATCGACGGCGGCGGATTGACCCATGAGGATGTGACCGTCACCATGGAATATGACACGATCACTGTCAGCGGCAGTCCCGCTGTGGTGTCCAAGATGGATGATGTGATCACCCTTGGCACCATCGATCTGAGCAAGGAGAGCGAGAGCTTCACGGACCGGTCGTATCCGATCGATCTGCCTGATGGCGTCCAGAACGTCTCCGGTGTGGATGAGGTGAAGGTGTCGCTGCAGCTGCCTGCGGTGAAGCTGAAGGCATTTGTGTTAAAAATCAGTAATGGCGGGGTTAATGAGGATCAGGTTGATTTCCAGACCCCGGAGGGATATGCTGCTAAAGTGCAGACCAAGAACCTGACTGTCTATGTCCGGGGCCGTGAGACCATCCTGAACAAGGTGATGGCCAGCGATATCCGGGTGGTGGTGGACCTGACCGGTGCCACCCAGACGGGTTACTATCCTGCCACTGTGGTGGTGGAGAACATCAGCGATGTGGGCGTGGTGCCGGATCCCGGTAAGCCGAATTCGACTTACGAGGTTTGGATGGAAATCAAGGCCGTGGAGTCGTAGGGAGGAAGCGATGGAACAGCAAGTCCGTGTGCGCCGGGTCTTCGATGACGGGACCGCGGAGGTGATCCGGGTCCGGGAGAGCGCTTGCTCCGGTGACTGCCATCAGTGCGCCGGCTGCGGTGCCGCCAAGGAGACCATCAAATTCCGGGTGAGAGATCCCATCGGGGTCCTGCCCGGTGATGTGGTGATCGTGCAGGCCAAGTCCGCGCCGGTCCTGCGGGCGGCTGCCATCTTGTATCTGATCCCGCTGGCGCTATTCTATGTGGGCTTCTACCTGGGCGCGCTGCTGGGCAGCGGTGCTTTGGGTGGCTGTCTGGCCTTCGCCCTGGGCATCGCCTTGGTGGTGCTGTACGACCGGAGGGTGGCCAGCAAGGAAAAGACCGAATATACCATCACGGGATACGCTGAGATCCCGGAGAAAAGGGGATAATGGAATTGATAAAAAGTATGACCGGCTATGGCCGTGCCGTGGAGACGGTGGGTGGCCGCGAGTTCACGGTGGAGCTGCGCTCCGTCAACAACCGGTATCTGGACTGCAGCGTCAAGCTGCCCCGGAGCCTGACCTTCGCCGAGGAGGCTGTCAAGCAGGCGGTCAAGGGCACCATCTCCCGCGGCAAGGTGGATGTGTTCATCAGCGTCCACAGCGAGGGGGGCGAGGAGGTCAAGGTCAGCCTGAACGAGAGCGTTCTGACTGGATATCTTGCCGCCATGCGCCAGATGGTGGATGTCCACGGCGTGAAGGACGATATCAGCGTCTCCACGGTCTCCCGGCTGCCGGACGTGTTCACACTGGAGCGGCCTGAGGTGGATGAGGATCAGCTGAAAGCGGACCTCATGAGCGTGGTGCAGAAGGCGCTGGAGGGCTATGACGCTATGCGTACCGTGGAAGGTGCCGCTCTTGAAAAGGACCTTCGCAGCCGTGCTGACACGATCCTGGCCCTGGTGGCCCAGGTGGAGCAGGGGAACGCCCAGACGGTGGTGGACTACCGGGCCCGGCTGGAGGCCAAGCTCCAGGAGGTGCTGGCCAATACCGCCATCGATGAGAGCCGGATCCTCACCGAAGCCGCGATCTTCGCCGACAAAGTGGCGGTGGATGAAGAGACGGTGCGCCTGCGCAGCCATTTGAAGCAGATGGACACCATGCTCTCAGGCGGCGGCGCTGTGGGCCGGAAGCTGGATTTCCTGCTCCAAGAGATGAACCGGGAGACCAATACCATCGGCTCCAAGTGTACTGACGTCCGGCTGGCCCGGGTGGTGGTGGACATCAAGGCGGAGCTGGAGAAGATCCGGGAACAGACCCAGAACATCGAGTAAGAGGTAGCTATGAAACTGTTAGGCATCGGATTTGGAAGCATGATCGCCGCCGGACGGGTGCTGGCGATCCTGGATCCCGACTCCGCACCGATCAAGCGTGTGGTGCAGGAGGCCCGGGAACGGGGGATGCTGATCGATGCGTCCTATGGGCGCAAGACCAAGTCTGTGATCTTGATGGATACGGAACATGTGATCCTGTCAGCCGCGACCCCCGATACCCTGGGTGGTCGCTGGACGGAACTAGATGAGGAGGAAGCGGGATGAGCAGTGGGAAGCTGTTCGTGATCTCCGGTGCCTCCGGTGTGGGCAAGGGAACGGTGTTGAGCCGGGTGATGGAGGTCCGTGAGGATCTGAAGTTCTCCGTCTCCGCCACTACCCGCCCCCCCAGGCCCTCGGAGGTGGACGGAGTCCACTATTACTTCATCTCCATGGAGAAGTTCCAGGAGATGGTGGAGAAGGACGAATTTTTGGAATACGATCTGCACGCCAAGGCGGGCTATGGGACGCCACTGAGGCAGCTGGAGGAGAAGCTCCGCACTTGGAACGTGGTGCTGGACATCGAGCCCATGGGCGCGAAGATCGTGAAGCAGAAGCGGCCCGACGCGGTGCTGATCTTCATCATGCCTCCCTCGGTGGAGGAGCTGGAGCGTCGGCTCTGGGGCCGGGGCGATACCTCTGACGAGCAGATCGCCCTGCGGATGGAGCGGGCCAAGTGGGAGATGGACCAGCGAGACTGGTACGACTATACCGTGGTCAACGACGATCTGGACCGCTGCGTGGAAGAAGTTTTGAAGATCATCGCCGAAAAGGCAGACTAATTATTTGGAGGAATTTTGAAATGCTGTACCCCCCTGTTGCGGATATGCTGAAAAATGTCGAGAGCCGTTACCTGCTGGTGAACGTGGTGGCTCAGAGAGCCCGTCAGATCGCCGTGGAGGCGGAGGCGTTCCAGGAGGATCTGCCTGAGAAGCCGGTGACCCTGGCGATCCGGGAGGTCGCCGAAGGCAAGCTGACCGCCGGTCTGAAAGAAGAATACATGAATTGATGAGAGGGAGTGGGCTATATGATAGCAAAGATCGCGGTGTCTGCCGCAACGTTTGCCATCGATAAGCCCTATTCCTATTTGGTCCCAGAGGGGATGGCGCTGACACCTGGGATGCGGGTGGAGGTGCCTTTTGGCCGGAGCAACAAGCACTGCGAGGCCATGGTCCTTTCCCTGGAGGAAGACAGCCCCCAGGGGCTGAAGGGGGTGATCCGCCCCCTGGACGATGAGCCGGTGCTGGATGGGACCATGCTGCGTCTGGCGGGATTCATGCGGGAGCGATATTTCTGCACCCTCTATGACGCGGTCCGGGCCATGCTGCCCGGCGGTCTGGGATTCCGGACGGAGGAAAGCTATCAGCTCACCCAGGACCGGTCCTGGGAGGACAAGAAGCTCCGCAAGGCCGGGGCGATGGAGTTGCTGGTGCTGCTGCGGGACCTGGGTGGTCAGGGCAGCGGTGAGGCGCTTCGCCAGGCCGTGCCGGATGAGGAAGTCTTCCTGGCGGCCATCAAGTATCTGGTGGAGAAGAAATGGGTCCATGCCCATCAGGATCTCCATCGGCGTACCGCTGACAAGACCGAGCAGGTGGCCTCCTTGGCGTCTTCTGTGGAGGAGGCCATGGAGTATGCCCAGCGACGGCCCAAGTCCGCTGCCATGCAGGCGGCGGTGTTGAAGCTGCTGTGCGATCTGGGGTCCGTGTCCGTGAAGGAGCTTTGCTACTTCACCGGGGCCAGCACCGCTACGGTGCGGCGGCTGCGGGACCTGGGCTATGTGCAGCTGCTGGATCGGGAGGTCCTGCGGTGCCGGTCGATCAAGCCGGCCCAGGTGGACAAGGACTTCCAGCTCAATGAGGAGCAGGAGGTGGCCTTCCGGGATCTGAAGCAGCGGATGGAGGGGGACACGCCGGGGGTAGCGCTGTTGTACGGCGTCACCGGGTCCGGAAAGACCTCTGTTTACTTGAAGCTGATCCGTGCCTGTCTGGATCAGGGACGGACCGCTATGCTCCTGGTGCCGGAGATCGCTCTGACCCCCCAGCTTTTGGGGGTGATGGTGGCCCACTTCGGGGAGCAGGTGGCGGTACTCCACAGCAGCTTGAGCGCCACGGAGCGCTATGATCAATGGAAACGTGTCCGCTCCGGCTCTGCCCGGGTGGTGGTGGGGACCCGCTCCGCGGTGTTCGCCCCTTGTACCGATCCCGGCGTGATCATTTTGGATGAGGAGCAGGAGCATTCCTATAAATCTGAGAACAGCCCCCGGTATCATGCCCGGGAAGTGGCCATGTGGCGGGGGGCGAAGCAAAGGGCGTTGGTGGTGCTGGGCTCAGCGACCCCTTCGATCGAGACCATGTACCACGCCAAGCAGGGCCATATCGCTATGACTGCTTTGCGCCAGCGGTTCAACCGGCGACAGCTGCCCCAGGTCCAGATCGTGGACATGAAGGAGGAGCTGAAGGAGGGCAACGATACCAGCTTCAGCTATCCCCTGCAGGAGGCCATCCGGGCCACTGCTGATGCGGGGAAGCAGGCGATCATGCTGCTGAACCGCCGGGGCAATAGCCGGGCGCTGGTGTGCGTGGACTGTCGGGAGGCACCGGAATGCCCTCGATGCAGCGCAAGGCTGACTTACCACAGCGCCAACGAGCGGGTCATGTGTCACTACTGCGGCTTCTCCCGGCCGGTGCCGGAGCGGTGCAGCTGCGGCGGCCCGCTGAAAAAGATCGGCATCGGCACCCAGAAGGCCCAGCAGGAGCTGAACATGCTTCTGCCGGATCTGGAGGTGATCCGCATGGACGCGGACACCGTCAGCGCCGTCAATACCCATGAGAAGATCCTGGATCGGTTCAAAAAGGACCATATCCCGGTGCTGATCGGGACGCAGATGGTGGCCAAGGGGCTGGATATGCCGGACGTGACTCTGGTGGGGTGCTGGACGGGGACCTGGGGCTATACTCCGGGGACTACCGGGCGGCGGAGACCACCTTCAATATGCTGACCCAGGTGGTGGGCCGGGCCGGACGGGGCGACAGCCCCGGTACGGCGCTGATCCAGACCCTGGTGCCGGAGCATGAGGTGATCAAGCTTGCGGCGCGGCAGGACCATGAGGGGTTTTATGAGCTGGAGATCCGGCTGCGGCAGATGCAAGGGCTCCCGCCCTTCGCAGATCTGCTTACCGTCACCTTCATCGGGCAAGATGAGACACGGGTCCTGCGGGGGGCCGTGAAATTCCGGGATTCCCTGACTGCCTGGCTGCGGCAGGGGACATATGGACAGAAAGAACGCACGGTACTGGGGCCTGCCCCCTGTCCGGTGCCGAAGATCAATTATAATTTCCGTTATCAGCTGACCATGCGCTGCAAGCTGGATAAGACGCTGCGGGCTTTGCTGGCGGATCTGCTGCGGCAGTTCGCGAGGGATGGCGCCAATCGGGGCGTCAGCGTGTTCGCTGATGTGAACGGACTGGGATAGAGAGGGAGTTACTATGGGTATCCGTAAGATCTTGACTGACAAGGATCCGGCGCTGCATAAGGTGTGCAAGCCGGTGGAAAATTTCGATAAGAAGCTGCATAAGCTGCTGGACGATATGGCCGAGACCCTGGAGGAGGCTAACGGTGTCGGGCTGGCAGCCCCTCAGGTGGGTATTTTGCGCCGGGTGGTGATCGTGGACACCGGGGACGAGATCCTGGAGCTGGTGAACCCCACCCTGGTGGAGACCTCTGGGGAACAGACCGGGGCGGAGGGGTGCCTCAGTGTACCGGGGAAGTATGGCCTGGTGAAGCGGCCCAACGTGGCCAAGGTCCGGGCCCAGGACCGCAACGGCAATTGGTATGAGGCTGAGGGCGAGGAGCTGATCGCCCGGTGCTTCTGCCATGAGCTGGACCATCTGGATGGCATCGTGTACACCCAGGTGATGGACCGGTTCCTGACGGACGAGGAATTGGAAGAGATGTGCTGAATCATCAGCTCACCTGTTTGTAGGGAAAGGGCATGCCCTTTCCGGTGCTCTTGCGAAGCATGAGCACCTAGTCATGTTTTCCGCGGATCG
>JAFTKE010000185.1 GCA_017456045.1 Oscillospiraceae bacterium | reverse complement strand
CCTTCCGACCCGGCTTCGCCGGCCCACCTAATAAATTGTGGTATGATCGCCACCGGCGATCATTAGGATCTTGATTCGCTGCGCGGCCGCCCCCGGGGGAAGGGAGCGGCTTCGCCGCAAAACCACTTTTTTGACAGTCTGACAGGCTGGAGACGGGGATGTCCGTCTTCGGCCTGTGTTTTTTCAAAGCTCGACCCGGTTTCGGGTCTGGTGGGACAGGAAGGACCGGATATTCTCGCCGATCTCATCGATGCAGCGCTGGCGGGCTTCTATGGCTGCCCAGGCCATGTGGGGGGTGAGGCAGATGTTGGGATGGTGGCGCAGGGGGTAGAAGGGGTGATCCTCTGGGAAGGGTTCCTGGGAGTAGACGTCCACGCCCAGGCCGCCCAGGTGGCCCCTTTCCAGAGCAGCGGCCAGGGCGGCTTCGTCGGTGACGGCACCGCGGGAGACGTTGACAAGGATCGCGCCGGGCTTCATTTGGGCGATCCGATCCCGGGACAGGAGCCCTCTCGTTTCATCGGTCAGGGGGGTATGGATAGTGAGGATGTCGCTTTGGGCCAGGAGGGAGGGTAGGTCCACGCCGCCGCTGCGGCGGCTCAGCAGGACGTTACAGCCGAAGGCTTCGGCGATGGTGGCCACTTTATTGCCGATGTTCCCGGCACCCAGGATGCCCCAGGTCTTGCCGCAGAGTTCATGGAAGGGGGGCGTCAGCTGGTTCGCGACGCCGGAGGCGGTATAGGCACCGCTTTGGACGAACTGGTGGCGGGCAGAGAGCTTCATGGTCAGCTCCAGGACCATGGCCACTGTCAGCTGGGCGACGGAATCGGTGGAGTAGCCCCGAACGTTGCACACTGCGATGCCGTGGGCGCGGCAGTAGTGGATGTCGATGTTATCGTAGCCTGTGGCGGTGACGCAGATCAGTTTCACGTGAGTACCGGAGAGGTTCGTCTGGCAAAGGCGAAGCTTGTTGCAGATCACGATGTCCGCGTCGGCGATCCGGGCGGGGATCTCGGCTGGGGCGGTCAGCTGGTGGATGGTGAGGGTGGTCAGGGCATCCAGGGGGGCGAAGGATAGGTCGTCACCTAGGGTGGCGGCGTCCAGGATCACGGCATTGGGCATGGTGTGGGGCCTTCTTTCTTATGTAGTTGATGATATCATACCATATTCCGGGCAGGATGTCGAGCGGTGTGCGTGGGATAAGGGAGCGCCATCCCTTCCCCCGGGGGCAATGCTATAAATTTAAGAGATATGCTGTCAAATCCCTATTTGTCGGGCAGAAAACCCACGCCCTGTAGGGGAGGGTCTTGACCCTCCCTAAAACCTAACGTCCACAAAGATGTTGGATGATCATCTCAAACTTGCGCTATCGCATGGAAAGGACCACTCAAAAAATCGTAGGCTTGAGGGAGGGTCAAGACCCTCCCCTACGATGGTGGTCCTATCATCTCCCCACCAAACAGGAAGTTGACATCGCTTCCATTAAATTGACAGCATTGCCCCGGGGGAAAGTAGGACGCTCCTGCGCCAGTGCGAGGGACTATTTCAGGCGTTCCAGGATCTTGGCGGTGAGGAGGTCTACCAGGGCGGTGTCCACTTTGGGAGGCGTTTCTTTGGGGGTGGACTTGTCCCAGGCGACGCGGCGGATGTTGATCAGGTCCAGGGGGGAGATGTTGTTGGAGGAGCTGCTGCCGCCTACCGCGCCGCAGCCCAGGGTCAGGGCTGGGAACAGTCCCGTGGTGGCTCCGATGCCGCCCAGGGCCGCGGGGGTGTTGACCAGGAACCGGGACACCGGGATCTGCAGGGCGAAGCGGCGGATCACCGCTTCGTCGGTGCAGTGGATCGCGAAGGTGTGGCCGCTTCCCTCGTGGGTCAGGACTTCGATGGCTTTTTTAAGGACTGCGTCCTCGCTTTCCATGACGAAGAAGGCCAGCACCGGGCACAGCTTCTCCATGGAGTAGGGGCGGGTGGGGCCAGCTTCCTGTTCCCTCGCCACCAGGATCTTGGTGCCTTTGGGGACGGGGAAGCCGGCCATTTCTGCCAGGTGGGTGGCGGGCTTGCCTACGATCTCTGGGTTTAGGCTCCCATTGGGGCGGAACAGGAGCTTGGCAAGCTGTCCTGCTTCCGTCTTATCCATGAAGTAGAAGCCTCTTCGCTGGGCTTCTTGTTTTACCTGCTGTTCCATGGGCTTTTCCACGATGATGCTCTGCTCGCTGGCGCAGACGGTGCCGTTGTCGAAGCTCTTGGAACGGAGGATGCAGTCGATGGCGTGGGGGATGTCCGCAGAATGGTGGATATAGGCCGGGCCGTTGCCTGCGCCCACGCCGATGGCCGGTTTGCCGGAGGAGTAGGCGGCTTTCACCATGCCGGGGCCGCCGGTGGCCAGGATCAGGCTCACCTCCGGGGCGGCCATCAGCTCCTGACAGCCTGCCATGGAGGCGAGACTGAGACATCCGATGCTCCCGGCGGGGGCTCCGGCGGCTTCGGCGGCCTGGGCCACGATCTTGGCGGCACGGAGGGTGCATTCCAGGGCCTTGGGGTGGGGGGAGAAGATGATCGCGTTGCCGGATTTCAGGGCGATCTGGGCTTTGTAGCAGACAGTGGAGGTGGGGTTGGTGCTGGGGACGATGGCGCAGATCAGGCCCACCGGGACGCCCACCTCCCACAGCTTCTCCTGGGGATGCTCCCGGAGGATGCCCACGGTCTTCATGTCCCGGATCGCGTCCTGGACGGTGCGGGAGGCGAATTCGTTTTTGGTGATCTTATCTTCTACGTTGCCGAAGCCTGTTTCCCGGACCGCCAGGTCCGCCAGCTCTGTGGAGGCGGCGTGGAAGGCTTTGGCGATGGCGGCGGTGATCGCGTCCAGCTGGGACTGGGTCATGGTGCGCAGCTGTTTTTGGGCCTGGAAGCCTTGGCGGCACAGGAGTCGGGCTTCCTGGCGGGCGGATAGGTCTTTGTCGAATTCCATGGTGTCACTCCTTGTTGGGATGTAGATCATTGTTTAGCGTTTCACCGCACCCCAAAACTGTAGGGGAGGGTCTTGACCCTCCCTGAAACGCAACATTGAGTTAAAATGTTACGTTTTTTCTGAGAACATACCATTTTACACTATTAGGACCGTTCAATAGTTGCAGCATTTAGGGAGGGTCAAGACCCTTCCCTACAGTTTTAGGGGGCGTTTTTGCATCGCTAAACGATGATTTAGCGTGGGGAATGGGCTACTTCGGATACGGCTTGGGCGAAGGCGGTGCAGGCGGAGTAGCAGGCGGAGCGGGTGCCGGTGAGGAGGGCTCCGGCGAAGTTGGTCTCGGTGGGGGGTGGGTATAGTTTACATAATCCTACGTTGGCGGCTTTCAGGGCGGCATCCAGGGCGTACATGCTTTCCAGGGGCGGGGCGATCAGGTAGGCCAGGGACGCGCCTTGGGGGATGCCCGCTTCTTTGGACAGATAGCTGCCGCAGCTACTGACGGTGTGGGCCAGGTAGGGGACACCGTTCACTTCTTCGAAGCCGATCCGCTCCAGGGCGGAAAGGGCCGCTTCCATGCCACTGCGCACCGCGCCGGGGGTGGGGCCTGCCAGGATGCCGATCACCTCGCCTGCGTGGGGCGTACTGGCATTGGCGGCTCCGGCGTAGAAGCTATGGGCGTAGCACACCTGGACATCGGCGGCCTTGGTGGCTTCGTCCAGGGCGATATAGGTGGCATCGTCGCAGTCGGTGGTGAGCATGGCCAACGCTGGGCGGTCCTTTGGTGCGCCCAGGCCTTTCAGAAGTTTCGGGTCGGCGTTTGCCAGGTAGCGCACCGCCAGGACCTTCACCGGGATCATCGTGCGGCCTCCAGGTGCAAGCCTACGCCGGAGACTTTGCGCTTCAAGATCGTTTCGATCAGCTCCGCAATGTGGGCTCCCGCTTCCACGGCGGGGGTGCCCTGGGCGTGGATATTGGAGACCACCGTGCGGCTGGATTCCGATACGCCGGTATGGGGCTTGTAGGTGATATAGGCGGACATCGACTTGTCCGTCACCAGGCCCGGGCGCTCGCCCACTAGGACGCACACCAGCTCACAGCCGGTGACATCTCCCACCGCGTCTCCCGCACCCACCCGGCAGTAGCGGACGAAGATGGGCTTTCCGGTCTGGATGTTTCGCAGTTTCAGGCCATCCTGGATCGCCGCCAGACAGTCCAGGGCGTTGGCGGTGATGGCGGCGGAGCTGAGGCCGTCCCCTACCACGATCTGCACTGTGGGGGCGTTGGGGATGGCGGCCCGGAGCTTTTGGCGTTCCTCTTCGTCGAAGGTGCGGCCGTGGTCGGGGCGGGTCAGGTATTCGTCCTTATCGTGGCACATGGTCTGGAGGCTGATCATGCCGTTTTTCTCGCCGAAGTCCTCCGGGACCTGGGAGAACACCGCATCCTGGGCGGCGGCGTGGTCGGCACGGAAGCGGAGCATGGTCAGGGTCTTGTAGCGGGGGCCGGCTCGGCCGGAGCCCAGGCGGGCGGGGGTCTTGGCTTTCATTTTGGCGAAGCGGGCTTTGTCGGCGGGGTCTTCCGTCAAATAAAGCTTGCGAAGGTCCAGATCTGTCACGTCCGGGACGAAGTCGCCATCGTGATGGTAGGTGTCCGGGGGCTGGGGGCCGGGGGTGGTG